>CABTZA010000206.1 GCA_902489225.1 uncultured Collinsella sp. | reverse complement strand
GGAGCGTCTGGTGACAATTATCTCCGACCAGCAGACGCTTAATCATCTCTATGCGCGGGTGAGCGTGACGCACCTCAAGCGTTTGTTGCTCAATATTGCCGGCAATGCCGTCAAGTACAACCGCCAGGGCGGCTATGTTCGCCTGGTGTGCCGCGAGGTGGAGCCAGCGGATGGCGCCCCCGTCTATGAATACACGATCGCCGACAACGGTATTGGCATGAGCGAGGAGTTCCAACAGCACCTCTACGAGCCGTTTTGCCGCGAGGGGCAACAGGTGGAAGGCGCCTCATCGGGAACTGGCCTGGGCGCGCCTATCGCAAAACAGTTAGTCGAGCTTATGGGCGGAACCATGAGTTTTACGAGCGTCTTGGGGCAGGGGACGACGTTTGCCATCCGCCTGCCGTTCGAGAAATGCAAGCGCTCCGAGATTCCTCAGGCAGTTCGCGCGGATGCGGGCGATGGTGATGCGCTCCAGGGCTTGCGCGTTTTGCTCGTAGAGGATAACGATCTGAATGCCGAGATCGCGCAGTTTACACTCAGCCGTGCCGGTGCCGTCGTGACGCATGCTAAGGATGGCGAGTCTGCCGTTGAGGCGTTTGCCGCGAGCGCACCGCACGAGTACGACGTGGTGTTGATGGACATCATGATGCCTGGCATCGATGGCCTTGAGGCCACGCGTCGGATTCGAGCACTCGATCGCGAGGATGCCGCGACCACGCCGATTATCGCCGTGAGTGCCAACGCCTTTGCCGACGACCGCAGACTTTCGCGCGAGGCGGGCATGGACGCGCACCTGAGCAAGCCTGTGAGCTCACAAGAGCTCGTCGAGGCGCTGGCGCACATCGCCGCCGACGCTTCATAAGCATATGGCCCGGTTCCAAGGTGGGTTGGAACCGGGCCATATTGTTATTTATGAGACCTGCTGAGGGGCTTACTTTTCCTGAATCTGCTTGCCGCAAAGATGCTCAATCGAAATCTCGTAGAGCTGGACGCCCTTAATGTCCTTGGCGATTTCCTCTTCGACCTCCTCGGCAGAAGGGTAGTACTTAAGGGCGAGCTGGCGGACTTTGTCCTCGATAAGCGCGGGGGTGTCATTCGCCAGGCGACAGCGGCCAAAGACCACGGTACTCATAACGTAGGGAGCCCAGTCACCGTCCTTGTACCACTCGTTGCCGTAAACGGTAAAGCAGACCTTGTCATCGCGCTTGAGTGCGTCGACCTTGTGGCCGGCCTTGGCGCCATGGAAATAAATCTTGTCGTGCTCGGTGTCAAAGAAGTAGTTGACGGGAATGGCGTACGGGTAGCCATCGTCGCCGTTGACGGCAAAGACGCCGCGCTTGCAGGTGGCGAGCAGTTCGCGCGCTTCCTCGTCAGTGATGGCGCGTTTCTTTCGACGTAAGGGCCTAAACATCGTTGACTTCCTTTCTGGTCGTGCGTGGTGGTTGGGCACAAACTATAGCGAAACGGATCCGTTTTTCTTGATGCGGGCGAGTATGTTTTTGAGCTTGTTAAAGTCGAGCGGTTTGGACAGATGGGCGTTCATGCCGGCGTCGTGTGCCGCCTTGGCGTCCTCGGCAAAGGCATTGGCGGTGAGCGCGATGATGGGAATGTCGGCTGCATCGACCTTCTCGCTCAGGCGAATCGCGCGGGTTGCCTCATAGCCGTCCATGTCCGGCATCATAATGTCCATCAGAATGGCATCGAAGCTGCCGGCGGGACGGCCAACGTATAGGTCGACCGCTTCGTTGCCATCGGCGGCGCGAGTTACGACAATGCCTTCGCTTTCGAGCAGCGCCTGGGCAATCTCGGCATTGAGCTCGTTATCTTCTGCCAAAAGAACGTTCATGCCGGCAAGCGAGCAGCTGTCTGCTTGCTCGTCCGCGCGTTCTCTTGCCTGAGGGTCTTTGTCGATATCGAGCGGAATCTGGACGTTGAACGTACTCCCCACGCCAACCTCACTCGAAATCTCAATCGTGCCGCCCATCAGTTCAATAAGCGACTTGACGATTGGCATTCCCATGCCGGTTCCTTGGAACTTGCTGCGCGCATCGTCACCTTCTTGGGCAAACGGCTCATAGATATGCTTTAAAAACTTGGGAGTCATACCAATGCCGGTGTCCGAAACGCTAAAGCAAAAGAGAGCGCGCCCGTTATCGAGTGGCTTGGTCTTTGAGCTAAAGGTGACGGAGCCGCCGTGCTTGTTGTACTTAATGCTGTTGTCTAACAGGTTGATCATGATCTGTCGGATATGGGTGGGACTGCCGACCATGTATGGCCCCGTGGCGTACGGCAGACTATTGTCCTGCATTGTGATGCCGTTACTGGACGCGCGGAGCTTGCACAGCACCAGCGTATCGTCACAGAGCTCTTTGAGGTTAAAAGGCACATGTTCCAGTGTTAGCTTGCGGTCTTCGATCTTGCCCATCTCGAGGATGTCGTTGATCAGCGAGAGCAGGTGATTGGCGGCAACGCGCGCCTTGGCACGGCTCTCGCGGGCGACCTGGATATCGCCTTCCTTCAATTCCTCGATCTCGATAAGGCCCAGGATACCGTTGAGCGGCGTACGGATGTCGTGGCTCATGCGTGTGAGGAATGCCGTCTTGGCGGCGTTGGCGGCATCGGCTTTTTTGCGCTCGGTTCGAGCGCGCACGAGTGCCCAGATGAGCAGGACGATGCCGACCGACAACATACCGATGAGGGCAGCTGCAACGGCGGCACGGTTGCGATAAAGGAATTGAAGCGTGTTGGATTCCTGGGCCGTGTACGACGTGGAGGAGTAATTGCTTGCGGAGAGCGATTCTCCGGCATTGATGATGCCCTTGTTGATGATTCCCAACAGCTCGGGTTTTCCGCGCGAAATCCAGCACGAGAGCTCACAGGTGTCAGGGAGCTCGGTCGTCTCGTAGCCTTCGAGATCATAACGGTCGCCGATGGTTTTTACACGTGAACTGGGAGCGACGATGCAGTGTGCCGTTCCCTTCCTGAGGGCGTCGAACGCTTCATCG
>CABTZA010000205.1 GCA_902489225.1 uncultured Collinsella sp. | reverse complement strand
GTCCCCCCCAAGTTCTCTTTTTCGCCTTGCAACTTATGATGGAGAATTTTGGACGCTGGGTATAATCGTCGTATTGCATTGAAATGTGGCGAAAGGAGTGGCAATGTCTCGGTATTGCGCCTCGTGCGGCAAGCTTCTTGCAGATAATGCCAAGTTCTGCACCTCGTGCGGTGCACCCGTTGAGCAAACAACCGCGAGCGATAGCCAGCCCGCTTTTGAGCAGACCGGCCCCCTTGATACGCCGCAAGCCAAGGCGGACGACCCCCTCGCCTATCGCCCCGACCCCGCCGCAAGCCCCGCGGCCGTCGAGACCACGCAGCGCATACCCGTCGCGAGCGGCTCGCCCCAACAGCAGCCGGCTCCCGCACACGCGCCCGCTTCGCCACAGACCCCCGCTCCCAAAAAGAGCGGCGCCGGGCCGCTTATCGCCGTTATCGTTGTGCTGGTGGCGATCATCATCGCCCTGGTCGTTTTCTTTGTGATCAAGCCTTTCGACAGCGCCGCCACGCAGACGACTGCCGAGGTAGCTAAGCTGCACCATGACGTCGACGACGATGACCTAAAGCCTCTCGGCGATCCCAACAGCCTGTACGACGATGATGACGATGACGATGACGATGACGACGAGGATGGCGGCGAAGCAACGCTCTCCGAGCAGAATCTCTACCGCCGACTGAGCGAATACTACGACTTGCTCGAAGACCTCGACAACTACGTCCGTGGCTGCGCGCAGAACTTCAACGGCAGCTATCTGGAAGAAGATCGCACCACCCGTCAAAATCTCGCCGACGTCGCCGAGCGCACAGAGGACACCATCGAGCAGTATTACGACATCGTCGAGGACCTGGACGTCCCGACGAGCTCTAAGAACTACAGTTCCTGGAAAGACATCGTTGCCCTGTATGACGACCTGGATCACCGCATTGACGCAATCTGTGATGCCTGGGAGATCAGCCTGAAATACACCAAGCCTGCGGATCACAAGAATGAGATCGTGGCGCCGCTGTCGCGCGACAACGTGGCGGGCACCAATGACAATAAGTACCGCCTAGATTTTGAGGAGCGCTATCCCGGCGCCAAACCCGTCGAAGTGAACTAGCCGCATGCGACGGTCTTAAACGACTAGTCATTCAAGAACGTCCCCAATGACTACGCAAAAAACGAGCGAGGATCATGGGACCCTCGCTCGTTTTTGTTTTGGGCTATGTTTCGGCTGCGCCGCTACTTGTCGGCGGCCGCCTTCTTGGTGGTCGTCTTTTTCGCGGCAGTCTTCTTGGCGGTCGTCTTCTTGGCAGCAGTCTTCTTTGCCGCCGTCGTCTTCTTCGCCGTGCTCGCCTTGGTCGTAGTCTTGCGGCCGCGGGCGGGCTTCTTCTCCTTGGTCGGGCAGTCCATGTTCACGCAGATGCGCCACGGGCCGCGCGCCGTGTTGACCACCACGATGGGGGCACCGCACTCGGGGCAGGTCTCACCCGTCGCCTCGAGCTTACCGCGCGCCGGCAGAGGATAGCTCACGCCGCAGTCATCGTAGTTGGTGCAGCGGATAAAGCGCTTGCCGCTCTTCTCGCTCTTGTGCGCGATCAGGTCGCCATGGCGTCCGGCCTCGGCGCACACCTTGCACTCGCCCACCTTAAGGTCAGGCTCGTAGTTGGTGGGGCACGTGGGGTTCACGCAAATCTCGAAGGCCTTCTGGCGGAACGGCTGGCACTTAATGCGCGGCGCGCCGCACTCGGGGCACACGGCCGCCTCGCCCTCGAGCGGGCTCACCTTGACGCCGCTCGGCACCGGATAGGTCACGTCGCAGTCGGGCCATCCCATGCAGCCGATAAAGCTGCCGCGGGTCTTGGCGCTCGTCTTCATAACCAGGTCCTTGCCGCACTTGGGGCAAGCGCCCACGCGCGCATCGGCCGTGACGGCGTCGCTGATGGCGTCGCCCAACTCCTGCGTGTGCTTGAGCAGCTCGTCGAGCACGCCAGCCAGCAGCGCGCGCGAGTGCGTCACGACATGCTCTTCGGTATCCTCGCCGCGCTCCACGCGAGTCATGTCGCCGTCGAGCTCGCTGGTCATATCGGGGCTCGTGATGCGCGGGGCAAACTGCGTCAGCGCGTCGATGATGGCAATGCCCAGCTGGCTCGGCTCCACGGGATCGTTTTTGAGATAGCGCACGGCATACAGGCGCTCGATGATGCTCGCGCGCGTGGACTTGGTACCCAGGCCGCGCTTTTCCATCTCCTGCACAAGCTTGCCCTGGCTGTAGCGCGCGGGCGGCTCGGTCTGCTTGGCCTCGAGCTTAATGTCGAACACGTCGACCGTGTCGCCCTGCTCCAGCGGCGGCATCTGCTCATCGCGCTTAAGGCCGTACGGATAGGCCTCGCGGAAGCCAGGGGTCACGAGCACGTCGCCCGAGGCCACGAACGGCTCGCCGTTGACGTCGAGCTCGAGCTTGGTGTTCTCGATGGTCGCGGGACCCATGAGCGTCGCCAGGAAGCGGCGGGCGATGAGGTCGTAGAGCTTGCGCTGACCGCCGTCGAGTGTGGACGGATCGCCCTCGCCCGTGGGGTAGATAGGCGGGTGGTCGGTGGTCTCGACTTTACCGCGCGTGGGCTTCATGGGGCCAGCGAGTACCTTTTTGCACACGGGCGCCAGCGCCGGGTTGATCTTTGCCAGGTCGCTCACTACGGCGCCCAGATCGAGCGTCGCGGGATACACGGTGTTGTCGACACGCGGGTAGCTGATAAGGCCCGCCATGTAGAGGGACTCGGCGATGCGCATGGTACGCGCAGGTGAGATGCCCTCGGCTGCGGCGGCAGCCTGCAGCGAGGTAGTCGCAAACGGCGTGGGCGGCTGCTGCTTGCGCGAGCGCTTGGTCACCGCGGCGACGGTTGCCGTCGCGACGCCGTCAACATGGTTGTATGCCGTCTCAGCAGCATCCTTGTCGGTAAAGCGTGCCGTCTTGTGCGCGATCTTAAAGCGGTCGTCCTCGGCAGCACCCTGCGCGGCGCCCATGCCGC
>CABTZA010000204.1 GCA_902489225.1 uncultured Collinsella sp. | reverse complement strand
GTCGTCATGCCGGACAAGTTCTACCACTACGTGATGGAGAGTGAATCGGCGACGCACGAGTTCAACAGTGCCGAGGCTCGCGCCAAAAAGCTCGATGCCCATATGAGAATGCTCGAGGAGGTCTTGGAGGACTGGGCGGCCTACGGTCTTTTGGACCTGTGCCCCGGCGAGCTGATAACTTGGTTTTTGGACCTAATTGTGTTCGACCTGGCGCGCTTGGATGCCGATGACTTCCATCGCGTGGCGGCTCGCGTCAACATGGACCTCACGACGTTTTTGGGAACGGAGTGGGCGGATATGCCTGCTAAGGGCGCCGTTCGCCGTGTTGCCCACAAGCTCGTTGCGGCGACCTCGGGCGTTTCGATGACAGACGCCACGCTGTTCTATCTTTCGACTCGTGGTCTCAAAGCCTGCCTGGAGCGCTTTATCTAATTCCAAGCGCTGCCGCCCGCCGCAACTCGGCTGCTAAAATAACCCTGTTACACGCTATTCAACAGGAGGTTCTCTTGCAGAACTCTGATACCCCTAAAGTTTCGCTGCTTGTCCCCATCTGCAATGTCGAACGCTACCTGCGCGAGTGCCTTGATTCCGCCGTGGCGCAGACGCTCAAAGACATCGAGATCATCTGTATCAACGACGGTTCTACCGATAGCTCGCCAGATATCATCCGCGAGTACATGGAGCGCGACCCCCGTGTAAAGATGATCGACAAGGCCAACAGCGGCTACGGCGACTCGATGAACCGCGGCCTGGAGATGGCGCGCGGCGAGTACGTGGGCATCCTTGAGTCCGACGACTTCATGTTTGAGGATTCGCTCCAGAAGTTGGTCGCCAAGGCCGATGCTGAGCATGCCGATGTGGTAAAGGGCGACTTTTACCTGTATTGGTCCACGCCCAGCGAGCGCCGTGAACTGTTTGGGATTATCGACGAGCATATGACGGGCGCCGCGTATCGCCCCGTCGACCGCCCGGGCATCTTCTACCGCAAACCTTCCATTTGGTCGGCTATCTATCGGCGCGAGTTCCTCAACGACAATCAGATTCGGTTCCTTCCCACGCCGGGTGCCTCGTATCAGGACGCAGGCTTTAACTTTAAGGTTTGGGCTTGTGCCGAACGTGCCGCGTTTATTGCGGACCCCATTTTGTGCTATCGTCAGGATAACGAGAAGAGCTCCGTTAATTCGCCCAACAAGGTGTTTTGCGTTTGCGACGAATATGCCGAGATGCAGCGCTTTTTGGAAGAGCGCCCCGAGCTCAAGGCTCAGCTCCAGGGCATTTTAATGCGCATGAAGGTCGATACGTACCGTTGGAATGACGAGCGCCTGGTCGATGAGCTGCGTGGGCAGTTTTGGAAGAAGGCCTCTCCCGAGCTCAAGGCCGACTGGGATGCCGGTCGTTTTGACCTGTCGCTGTTCGATCCGCGCGGCGAGACCGACTTGCGCCTGATGGTCAAGTCGCCCCGCGCCTATATCGATTCGCGCTTTGACTTTAAGAAGCCGGGCAAGCTCAATACGTTTAAGCACTACTTTAAGATTGGCGGCCTGCCGCTGGTCTGGCGCGTGCTGACGTATCAGCGCGCCTATGGCGATAACCCGCATCCCGATGACGTGCCGGCGGCACAGTAGGAGCGCGTGATTATGGTTACCCCCAAGATTTCCGTTGTCGTTCCCATCTACAAAGTGGAGGAGTGCCTGGCCTGGTGCCTGGACTCCCTGCTTGCGCAGGACATGCCCGATTGGGAAGGCGTGTTAGTCAACGATGGCTCGCCGGACGGTTCGCGCGATATTGCGGCTGCCTATTGCGAAAAGGACGCGCGCTTTAGGCTGGTCGATAAGGAGAACGGCGGCCTGTCGAGTGCACGTAATGCAGGCATCGCTGCGTCCACGGCGTCTATCGTCGCGTTTTTGGATTCCGACGACCGCTTTACGCCCGATGCATGCCGCGTGATCGTCGATACCTTTGAGCGCGAGGACTGCGACGTTTTGACCTTTGGCGCGAATCCGTATCCGCTGGAGGCAGGGTATCCGTGGCTTAACTATGTGCTGAGCCCGCGCGATGTGTCGTTTGAAGGCTATAGCTCCGACCTGCTGTTTAAGGAAGCGTCTCGCCCCTTTGCATGGCGCACCGCTTGCAAGCGTGAGTTTTTGTTGGGCAACGGGATCGTGTTCGACGAAACCGTCAAGTATGGCGAGGACCAGGTCTTCGATTTTGCCGTGTACGGTCGCTCGCGCAAGACCGCGCTTATTTCGAACAGGCTGTACGACTACCGCGTGGCGCGCAAGGGCTCGCTCATGGACACCATGCGCTATGACGACGAGACGCGCCTGCTGGAGCACGTGAAGATTTACTCCGCGGTGCTGGCTGACTGGCAGCGCGACGGTCTCGATGTACAGCACGCCGATGATCTGGCATATTTCCTGTGCGATCTGGTGCTTTACGACGCGCTCAGGTTGCTGGGCTCGGACTGTGGCAAGGTGTTTGCTGCCGTCGCCGCGGCCCTTGCCGGTTCTGCCGTAGGCAACGATGCCGCGCTCGCGCAATGTGCCCCGTCTGTTGCCGCTATGGTGCGTGCGGCGCTTACCAGCAAGGCCCCCAATGCCCGTGAGTGCAAAAAGCTCATGTTCGATTACGACGTCTTGAGGTTTGGGCGCCTGGGTGCCTGCAAACGCATGGCAGCGAACGCCCTGGGAAAGCGAGAAGTGTAGATGAGTATCAAGCGTTTGGCACTTTGCCGCAGTCAGGGCCGTCTGTTTGTGCTGCTTCGTTTTGCCGGTCAGGATGTCGCCGCGCTTATTGAGCGGGAGGGTTCTCAAGCGTTTGCCCATGCGACGACGAGCGGTTCTTGTGTGCCGTCGCTGGTGCTCCCAGTCGATCATGGCCGTGTGCTGGCGCTTTGCCCTTCCGTTTCCGATTACGAACACGAGCTCGCCGTCTTGGTGCTTCCATTTTTGGACGGTTCTACGATTGACGTCGCATTTGCGTTCGGTGGCCAAAGGTTGGGCTCCATT
>CABTZA010000203.1 GCA_902489225.1 uncultured Collinsella sp. | reverse complement strand
TTCAAGCAGAAGACGGCATACGATAATGCAGCTCTCGGTCTCGCCCAGATCCAAAATCACCTGGCTCATCTTTTGGAACAACTTGTCCGAGTACGAGCGCGCGTCGTAGCGGTCGGGCAGAAACGCCATGTTCTCCACAGCCAGACGCTCGTCATAGGCGGCCATCTTATCGAGTGACTCGCCCGCACGCAGCGACGCGCGCACCAGCAGCTCGTTGTCGTACAGTGGAATCCCCAACTCGTTGGCGAGGATGCGTCCGATCTCGTGGCCCTCGGCACCAAAGTCGCGCGCGATGGTAATGACCACAGGACTCTTCTTGTTCTCCAGATCGCTCATCGCGATTCCTTTCTCTATGTGACAAAGGGGCTGTCCCTTTGCCACATTCTACGCTGCCACCATTCGCCTCTGATATGCCCTCACCAGCAGCGAGATACCAAAGTTCAGCGCAAAGTACATTGCAAACACCAGGCCGTAGAGCATGAGCACCTGTGACAGGTCGATCGCATGCGCCATTACGACGTTTGCCGTGTACATGAGCTCGGCCACGTTGATGCCCGAAAGATACGAACTGTCCTTGATAACGGTCGTGCACTGGCTAAACAGAGCCGGAATAATCGTCTTAAACGTCTGCGGCAGGATGATATAGCGCATGGTGGCAAAAAAGCCGAAGCCCTGGCTCTGCGCCGCCTCAAACTGGCCACGCGGAATCGAGTTGAGGCCGCCGCGCACAATCTCGGCCATAACGGCGCTGGTAAACAGCGTAAAGGCGATGGTCGAAATCACAATATCCAGACCCTGCACCGTAAAGTAGATAAACAGGATCCACAGCAGGTTAGGCGTGCAGCGGAACAGCTCGATATAGGCGCTCACCAAAATGCGGAACGGACGGGGCGCATAGCTCTTGACGAGCGCCAGCACCGTGCCAAAGATGAGCGAGAAAAAGATCGACAGCGCCGAGATCTCGATGGTCTTAACAAAGCCGCCCCAGATGTAGAGCAGGTTGGTCGCGTTGAAGATTTCCATGCGCTAGGCCTCCTCTACGTTGTCGAGTCCCAGCTCGGCCAGACTCACGCCGCGCGGACGCTCCTTGGAGCGGCGCTCGAGCCACTGCACCAGCATGGCGAGCGGAAAACAGATGATGAAGTACATAAGGCAGCAGACGATGTATCCCTGCAGGTAACCGTACAGACTCACAAAGTTGTCGGAACGGTACATAAGGTCGCCGCCAGCCACAAGCGCCAGCACCGATGTGTTCTTGACCAGGTTGAGCGCCTGGTTACATAGCGGCGGCAAAATGATCTTGAACGTCTGGGGCAGCACGATGTACCAGTATGCCTGCGCACGGGTGAAGCCCTGGCTCTGGGCCGCCTCCATCTGACCGCGCGGAACCGCCTCGATGCCAGTGCGGATGACCTCCGAAATGTAGGCCGCGTGATACAGGCCCACGCCCAAGAAGCCCAACACGAACGGCGCGATGCGCACCGGCTGGTCGGCACCGGTTATGGCCTGCAAAAACTGCGGACCGGCCATGTACATAAAGAGCACCTGTACGGGCAACGGGGTGTTCTGGTAAAACTCCACGTACACGCGGCTGATCGCACGCAGCACACGCGAACGGGTGGTAGAGAACACACCCAGCAGCGTGCCCAGCACCAGCGACAACAGCAGACCTGCAACGACCACCTGCAACGTCACGCCAAAGCCCTCCCAGAAGGGCCCCATGTTTTGAAATGTCGTCGACCAACGGTCGGCGTCAAATAATCCTTCGAGCATTTGATTCCTTCCTTGGACGATGCGCCTATACAAGACCCCAGGTTTTGACCTCTTGGTCGAGCCAGCCGTCGGCCAGGCGATCGCAAATCACCTGATCGACCACGGCCGAAAGGTCGCAGCCCTTCTTGGTCGCCACGCCGTAGCCCTGCTCGCCAAACTTGACCTCGGGCTGCAGCAGCTCAACGGTCTCGTTCATGTAACCGGCCAGCGTGGAGCGGTCCATGGCAAAGACGTCGATATTGCCGGCGTCGAGCGAACTCTTGATGATGGGGTAGCCGCTAAAGGCCCTAAACTCGGGTTTACAGCTAAAGCCGTTGTCCTTGATCATCTGCTCGATCAGGCCCTGCGTGGTGGCACCCTGGCTCACGCCAATAACCTTGCCGTCCAGGTCCTCAATCGAGGTAAAGCCCGAACGCTTCTTGACCATGAGTCCCACGTAGTCGGTGCGGTACGGCGTCGAGAAATCCCAGCTCTTCTTGCGCTCGTCGGTGATGGTGTAGGTCGCTGCGACCACGTCGAGCTGGCCGTTATCGATCAGCGGACCGCGCGTCTTGGGCGTTACGTCGGTAAACTCGACAAGCTCCTGAGCACGGGCCTCCTTGTAGCTCACGCCAAAGACGGCAGCGGCGATCTGGTAGCACAAATCGACTTCCATGCCCTCAAAGCGGCCCTTGGCGGTGTCGTAATAGCCATAGCCGGGAACGTCCTTCTTAACGCCGGCATTCAGATGGCCACGCGACTTGATGGCCGCAAGTTTGGACCCCTTGTCGGAGCCCTCGCCGCTGGTGGAGTTGCCGCAACCGGCAAGCGCGGTCCCCGTCAGCGCGAGCATGCCGGCGCCCGCCAGCTGCAAAAAGTGACGGCGCGATACAGCCGCCCTCGTCATATCCGTCATGTCCATCACCGCACCTAGTGCAGAATCTTGGACAGGAACTCGCGACAGCGCGGGTTCTCGGGGTTATCGAAGAAGTGCTCGGGCGTGCCCTCCTCCAGAATGCGGCCGTCCTCCATAAAGATGACGCGGTCGGCCACCTGGCGCGCAAAGCCCATCTCGTGCGTCACGCAGATCATGGTGATGTCCTCCTGCGCGAGCTCAATCATAACGTCCAGAACCTCCTGGACCATCTCGGGGTCGAGCGCCGAGGTCGGCTCGTCAAACAGGATGATGGGTTGCTTGGTGCACAGGGCACGGGCGATGGCGATGCGCTGCTGCTGACCACCCGAGAGATTCTGCGGATACTCGCCGGCCTTATG
>CABTZA010000202.1 GCA_902489225.1 uncultured Collinsella sp. | reverse complement strand
GGCAGCACCCTGCGCGGCGCCCATGCCGCGGATCTGCCAATAGTCCTCGGGCACAAACGCCATACGCTCGCGCTCGCGCTCGACCACCAGGGCAAGCGTCGGCGTCTGCACGCGGCCGGCGGAACGCACGTTGCCAAAGCCGCCAAACTTGGCGAGCGTCAGGTAGCGCGTGAGCACCGCACCCCAAATGAGGTCGATGTGCTGACGGCTCTCGCCGGCGTCGGCCAGGTTCTGGTCGAGCGAGACGAGGTTATCGAAGGCCTGCGTGATCTCGGCCTTGGTAAACGAAGAATACTGGGCGCGGGCGACCGGCAAGTCGGGCGCCACCTCGCGCACCTTGTTGAGGGCGTCCGAACCGATCAGCTCGCCCTCGCGATCGAAGTCCGTGGCGATGATGACGCTGTCGGACTTTTTGGCGAGGTTCTTAAGCGAGCGGATGAGTTCCTTCTCGGCCGGCAGCTTAATGACGGGTGCCCAGGTGAGATACGGCAGACTCTCGAGCTTCCAGCCCTTGATGGAGATGCCGTCGGCAAGAAACGGCTTGCGCTTGGTGTCGTAGGGCGGGCGTGCCAGGCCATCGGGCATGTCGGCCGGTAGCATCTCGCCGTCCTCGGTAACCGAATACCAGCCCAGCTTTTTATCGAACAGCACGCTGTCGCAAAAATCGGGCGCAAGGATGTGACCGGCCAGGCCGATGGTCACGCACTCCTCGCCCTCCCACTCAAAACGGTAGATGGCGGTGTTGTACACCTTGTCCTTTTTGGGTTTACCCGTGGACAGACGCTCGGCGATCTGACGCGCGGCGTCATTTTTCTCGGCGATGATGAGCTTCAAAAGAGGCTCCTATCTCGTGTCTCTGCGGCTACGCCCGCCCGTATGGCGGCCGATTTACGCCCTTGCTTGCTCGATCTGCCCGATGAGCCAATCGCACCAGGCATCCATGCCCTCGCCCTTGCGCGCGCTCACGGCAAACCGCGGCGCCTGCGGATTGAGGTCATCGAGTGTCTTAGTATACCTATCCATGTCAAAATCGAAAGCCGGGGCCACGTCGACCTTATTGAGCAGCTGCGCGCCAGCGTGCTGGAAGATGCCCGGGTACTTGATGGGCTTGTCGTCGCCCTCGGGCACCGAGAGAATCATGATGGACAGGTTCTCACCCAGGTCAAAGTCGACCGGGCAGACCAAGTTGCCCACGTTTTCGATAAAGATGACGTCGATGTTCTCCAGACCGACGGCCTGGTCGAACGCGTCAACGGCCTCCATGATCATGTTGCCCTCGAGGTGGCACAGGCCGCCCGTGTTGATCTGGATGGCGGGCATGCCGGCTTCCTTCATGGTGATGGCATCGACATCCGAGGCGATATCGCCCTCGATGACGGCACAGCGCAGGCCAGCCTTGTCGCGCAGGCGCTCGTTAGTGCCCAGGATCGTGGTGGTCTTGCCCGAACCGGGGCTCGACAAGACGTTGATCACATAGGTGTTTGTCTCATTAAATCGCTGACGCAGCTGATCTGCCAGGCGCTCGTTGCGCGACAGAATCGGCGATGCGATATCAATCGTTTTCTCGGCCATACTTAGCGCTCCTTACTTTGGCCCCTTTATACCCCATCACTAGATGGCTAGCGGGCTAATCGTCGGGGGTTTCGATTTCGATACTCGCGATATCGAGCTCGCGGCCGTGCAGTAGGCGCACGTTGGCACCACCACACTGGGGACAGCGACAGTGGAAGCGATCGTGGTCGAAAACCTCGCCGCAGTCCAGACACTCGCTTTGTGGATGGACTTCCTCCACGGCAAGCTCGCAGCCGCGCGTGAGCGGGTCCTCGTCGCGAAACGTCTCCCACGCAAAGTCAAGCGCCTCGCGCACGACCTCGGTCATATCCCCGATACGCAGCGTTACCAAAACGGCGCGCGAGGCCCCCGCCCCACGCGCCGCGCGAATCACTGTATCGAGTATGCCGTTGACAATGCCAACCTCGTGCATACCGATTTACTCCTCGTCGCCCTCGTCGTCCGAGAACAGGTCCAGACGGCTCACGAACAGGCCCTCCTTGCCCTCGCGCGCGGTAATGACCACGCGCGCGATAGCGAGCGAAATCTCGTAGAGCGAAAGCAGGGCGCCGTACATAAGGCCCAGGGTGACAGGCGAGCCGTCGGGCGTGATCACAGCCGAACCCACGAGCAGGCCTACGTACACGTAGCGCCAGGCACTGCGGAAGGCCGCGTAGGACACGATGTGGAAGACGGACAGGTAGAAGATGATGAGCGGCAGCTCAAACGCCACGCCAAAGCCGATCATAAAGAGCAGCTCCATGTTGACGTAGTTCTCCAGGTCGGGCAGCGCCGTGGCGACGGCCGAGGTCTCGCCGATAAGCCACTCAAAGCCCGCCGGGATGATAATGAAATAGCAGAAGATGGCGCCCAGGAAGAACAGCACCGTCGAGGCGAGCACCGTGGGCACGACCCATTTGCGCTCGTTGGGACGCAGTGCCGGCAGGAAAAACGCCAAGATCTGCCAGATGATCATGGGCGTGCACATGACAACGGCCATCTTGATGGCCAGCGAAAAGCGCAGACCAAAGCCGCCGAGCGTGGTGGTGATGTAAAACTTACCGTCCGGCACAAAGGAGCGGATGGGGTCTTCCAGGATATCGAGTACCACGGGCGTGGCGAAATACAGCACGATGGCGGCGGCAAAGACTGACACAACCACGATGGTCAGGCGGCGACGGAGCTCTCCCAGGTGATCGAAGAGCGGCATACGCGCAGGTCCGATAGGCATTACTCATCGCCTCCCTTCGGGGCATCGGCGGCAGCGGCGTCGTCCTCGGCCTCGAGCTCGCGGGCGAGCTGGTCGATGACGGCCTTGCGCTTGCGGGGACGACGGGCGTAGAGGTCAGCCGTCGTGGGCTCTGCCGGCTCGGGCTCGGGCTCCGGCTCTGCAGCAGGCTCGGACTCGACGGTGGCAGTGGCAGGCTCGGCCTCGGTGGACTCGGCGCCCTCGGCCTCCTCAGCAGCACCTTCGCCCTCAGCAGCACCCTCGCTTGCGGCCTTCTCGGCAGCAAGACGGGCGCGACGCTCGGCAAAGGTCTCCTTCTTGGCGGGCGCT
>CABTZA010000201.1 GCA_902489225.1 uncultured Collinsella sp. | reverse complement strand
GCGTAGAGCGCGATGAGGAACGGGTTCTTGAGCAGCTCGGGCAGCTGTTTGACGGTAAAGCGCTCGCCCGCCGGCATGGCCGGGAACACGGCGGCCTGGTACACCACCGCGACGGCAGAAAAAGCCCCGACCACGGCAAACGTCATGCGCCAGCCCACGGCCAGGCCGATGGCGCGGCCGATCGGCAGGCCAAAGATCTGTGCGATGGACGAGCCCGTGGCGATCATGCTGATGGCGAGCGCCCCGTGACGGGTGTCGACCAGGCGCGAGGCCATAATCGAGGCGACTGACCAGAACACGGCATGCGCGCAGGCGACCACCAGGCGCGCACAGACCAGGATGGGATATGTCGGTGCCACAGCGGACAGGAACTGGCCCAAGGAGAACACGGCGAGCACGCCGAGCAGCATCCGCTTGAATTCAAAACGCGAGGCAAACACCATAAGCGGCAGTGACAGCAGCATGACGCCCCAGGCGTAGACCGAAATCATGATGCCTGCCTGGGCCTCGGTGAGCGAGAACGACGCGGCAATATCAGTCAGAAGGCCGATGGGCATAAACTCCGATGTGTTGAACACGAACGCGCAACAGGCGAGCCCGATAAGCGGGAGCCACTGCTTGAGCGCGATACCGTCTTGCCTTGCCTGACTCATATATAACGTCTCCAATCATTTTGAGCGGAGGCGATTATATAGCAACGGCCCCGCATCCGTCAGCAACAGATGCGGGGCCGAAAACAATTCGGTACATAGAGGTTGCGCCGTCAATAAATAACTAAGCCAGCCCCAGCAATATACCAGCCGAATGCACGACAAACGCGACAATCCAGGCGACTGCCACCTGAAACGCGAACACGGCAACGGCATAGCGCGCGCCTAGCTCGCTCTTAACGGCACCGATGGCAGCCACGCAGGGCGGGTACAGCAGCGTAAAGACCAGGAACACATAGGCGGTGAACGGCGAAAACATGGTCGACAGTGCCGCGGGTGACGTTGCACCCAAAAGCACGGTGAGGGTCGAGATGACACTCTCTTTGGCAATAAGTCCGGTGACGAGCGCCGTCGACGCACGCCAGTCGCCAAAGCCGAGCGGCGCCAGCAGCGGAGCGATGATGCTACCCAGACCGGCAAGCAGACTCTGCGACTGATCGGCGACCACATTAAAGCGGATATCGAACGTCTGGAGGAACCAGATGACCACGGTAGCGGCAAAGATAATGGTAAAGGCCTTGGTAATAAAGTCCTTGGCCTTATCCCATGCCAGCATCACCGTCGTCTTGACGCTCGGCAGGCGGTAATTGGGAAGCTCCATGATAAACGGCACCGGGTCACCCTTAAATGCCGTGCGATTGAGCACCAAAGCCGCGATGCAACCGACCGCAATGCCAATCAGATAGAGCGAGACCATGGCGGGGACCGTCGCCTGCGGGAAAAACGCCCCGCACAGCAGACCGTAGACCGGCAACTTGGCCGAACAGCTCATGAACGGCGTGAGCATGACCGTCATCTTGCGGTCGTGCTCGGATGGGAGCGTACGGGTCGACATGATAGCCGGCACGGTGCAGCCAAAACCGACGAGCATAGGCACGAAGCTGCGGCCCGACAGGCCAAAGCGACGCAGCACTTTATCCATGACAAAGGCCACGCGCGCCATGTAGCCGGAGTCTTCCAGAATGGAGAGGAACAAAAAGAGCACGACGATAATCGGCAGGAAGGTCAGCACGCTGCCCACGCCCGTAAGCACGCCGTCGACAGCCAGCGAGCGCACCACGTCGTTGGTGCCGAACGCCTTGAGGCCCGCATCGGCCGAGGCGATGATGGCAGCGATGCCGTCCTCCATAAGTCCCTGCAACGCCGCGCCGATCACGCCAAACGTCAGCCAAAAGACGAGACCCATGATCACCAGGAACGCCGGAATGGCCGTGTAGCGACCAGTCAGGATGCGGTCGATCTTGACGGAACGCACGTGCTCGCGGCTCTCGTGCGGCTTGATGACGCAGCGCCCACACACATCGCCGATAAAGCCGAAGCGCATGTCAGCCAGTGCAGATAGACGGTCGGTACCGGCCTCACCCTCCATCTGGGTAATGATGTGCTCGATGGCGTCAAGTTCGTTACGGTCCAGATGAAGCGCCTCGGTCACCAGCTCGTCGCCCTCAACCAGCTTGGTCGCCGCAAAACGCACCGGGATATGCGCCGTCGCGGCATGGTCCTCGATCAGGTTAGCAATGCCGTGAATGCAGCGATGCAGCGCGCCGCCGTCTGGACCATCGGGCGCGCAGAAGTCCAGGCGACCGGGGCGCTCGCGGAACCGCGCCACGTGCAAGGCATGATCCACCAACTCGCCAATACCCTCGTTGCGGGCAGCGCTAATGGGAACAACAGGCACGCCCAGCAGGCTCTCGAGCAGGTTGACGTCTACGGCGCCGCCATTGGCGGTTACCTCGTCCATCATGTTGAGCGCGATGACCATCGGACGGTCGAGCTCCATGAGCTGCAGCGTCAGGTACAGGTTACGCTCGATGTTGGTGGCGTCGATGATGTCGATGATGGCGTCGGGATCTTCGTCCAAGATGAATTGGCGGCTGACGATTTCTTCGCCCGTGTACGGCGACAGGGAGTAAATGCCAGGCAGGTCGGTAACGCTCGCCTCGGGATGGTTACGGATGGTGCCATCTTTGCGGTCGACCGTCACGCCGGGAAAGTTACCGACGTGCTGGTTGGAGCCCGTCAGCTGGTTGAATAACGTGGTCTTGCCGCAGTTTTGGTTGCCGGCGAGGGCAAAGTGCAGCGGCGCGCCCTCGGGCACGGCCGTCTTTGCCGCACGGGGCGAATACGTCCCCTCGCCCAGGGCCGGATGCTCCGTCGTGCCGATTGCGGCGTTAGCGCGCGGACCCGTATCGGTGTCGTGAATACCCACGAGCTCGATGCGAGCGGCATCGTCCTTGCGCAGTGTCAACTCGTAGCCACGCAGGCGGATCTCGAGCGGGTCGCCCATAGGGGCGTACTTCATCATGGTGACTTCGGTGCCCGGCGTTAGGCCCATGTCCAAAATATGCTGTCGGAGTGCCTGATCATCGGATGTCACCGATGCGACAACGGCGTCCTTTCCAATCTCGAGTGTATCGAGCTTCACG
>CABTZA010000200.1 GCA_902489225.1 uncultured Collinsella sp. | reverse complement strand
GGACGCTATTTCTTCCCCGTGGTGTCGTTTGCCGTGGGCATTATGCTTGCCGACCTGGTTCACGAGCGGTTCGGCAGCGTGATTCACTGGCGCCAGGTGACGGTGTTTTTTGAAGCCGTCATCTTGCTGGGCGTGAGCTTTATCCCCGGTGGCGGTTACAACCTGCTCGCCAACTGTCTCACTTCGTTTGCCTGCGGTATGCAGGTCGAGAGCTTCCGCAAGATTCACGGTCACGGTATCGCTACGACCATGTGCATCGGCAACTTGCGCAACGCGCTGCAAAACGTGGACGATTACATCATCACCCACAGGCGCGGCTTTTTGGAAAACGGCCTGCTGTACTTTGGCGTGATCTTTATCTTTGTGTTTGGCGCCGTGTTGGGCAACTGGTGTATTGAACGCATGGGCCTGCACGCCATCGTCGTGGCGAGCTTGCTGCTGTTTGTCGCGTTTGCCATCATGTTCATCGACCGCGAGCGCGACTTGCGCTTACGCTGGAAGGTTGCGGCCGAGGCTTGGAAAGAGGGCTGCCGAAAGTAACCGAATGCGGCAAAGGGACTGTCCCTTTGCCGCAGTTTTTTCATCTTCTGTTGAAACGCTTTAACACTTTTGACGTTCTCACGCATTTTTCGTTTCAAAAGCGTTAGGATGGGACTCATAGCGTGGGGCGTAATGGGTGCCCCGCACACGATGGGAGGCTATCAATGGCTAATCGTTTCGTTCTCAACACCATTTCTTATCATGGTTCCGGCGCCATCAAGGAGATCCCCGGCGAGCTCCAGCGTCGCGGCTACAAGAAGATTTTCGTCTGCTCCGATCCCGATCTGGTCAAGTTTGGCGTTACCGCTAAGGTGACCGATGAGCTCGATGCCGCCGGCATCGCTTGGAGCCTCTACTCCGAGATCAAGCCCAACCCCACTATCCAGAACGTCAAGGACGGCGTCGAGGCCTTCAAGGCCGCCGAGGCTGACGCTATCGTGACCATCGGTGGCGGCTCCTCCATGGACACCGCTAAGGCCATCGGCATCATCATCAACAATCCCGAGTTCGCCGATGTCCGCAGCCTCGAGGGCGTTGCTCCCACTAAGAACCACGCCGTGTTCACCATCGCCGTGCCGACGACCGCCGGTACCGCCGCCGAGGTGACCATCAACTACGTCATCACCGACCCCGAGAAGGTCCGCAAGTTCGTGTGCGTCGACACCAACGACGCCCCCGAGGTTGCCGTCGTCGACCCCGACATGATGGCCTCCATGCCTGCCGGCCTGACCGCTTCCACTGGTATGGACGCTCTGACCCACGCCATCGAGGGCTACACCACCAAGGGCGCCTGGGAGCTCTCTGACATGTTCCACTTTGAGGCTATTAAGCTGATCAGCGAGAACCTGCGTGACTCCGTCGCCGAGGCCAAGTCCGGTCAGCCCGGCTCCGGTCGCGAGGGCATGGCCCTTGGTCAGTATGTCGCCGGCATGGGCTTCTCCAACGTTGGCCTGGGCATCGACCACGCCATGGCTCACACCCTGTCTGCTCACTACGACACCCCGCACGGCGTCGCTTGCGCCATGCTGCTGCCGATCGCCATGGAGTTCAACAAGCCGGTTTGCGCCGAGCGTCTGGCCAAGGTTGCCGTCGCCATGGGCGTTGACACCACGGGCATGAGCACCGACGAGGCTGCCGACGCCGCTATCGCCGCCGTCAAGCAGCTTTCCGCCGACGTGAATATCCCGCACGTCTGCGAGGCCATGAAGGCTGACGAGATCGAGGTCCTGGCCAAGGACGCCATGGCCGACGCTTGTTTCCCGGGTAACCCGCGCGAGGCAACGCTCGACGACGTCATCGAGCTCTTCAAGAAGATCTGCCCGGCTGCCTAGCCCAGTTTGGTGGTCCTTCGCCCGTAGGTGTATGGTCTTTTGACGTGCCGCTGGCCCCGCCGTGCTACGCACGGCGGGGCTTTTTGTGCTGCGTCGATGCCCTGAGACGGACAAAACCAAGGCGTACTGCCCGCTGCGGATAGGTGGTGCACTTCCCTGCGTGCATTTTTGGGAGTATTCAACAAGCTCTTAAAAATGCATAACGGTGTGAATGGGCGGTAGTGATCCGCAAGCGCCCATCGACAGCCATTGTGGGCGGGCTATCGATGAGTGGAGGGGGTTGTTACTGAGTTTCTGCTTTGCGACGACCTGCAACACTGCTGTAACCGCGTCGTTTTGTCGTTCGTGATGGGGCCGTTGGGGCCCACGGTGCTGAATACTCCGTTTTTTGCACGGTCCAAGGTGGGGCACCCTGAGACGAAGCAAAAAGATGCCTCATTTCTATGCAAATACCAATAGGATTTATGCAAGATTGAGATTGTAAACCGTGCACGTGCACAAAACCGGTGCGGGGACGTCTGGAGGCGGCTCGGCTCCTGGGGCATTGCACGTGCAGAACGGTTAAAATCGGGACTCGGTCTTAGTTTTACTTGGAAGGATGCACATGGCTTCTGTAATCGATGCTTCTCTAGAGGAGACGCTCTCCTATATCGCGGGACAGCTTAAGACGCTGACTTCTATTGCTTCGCCGACGGGCTATACCCGTGCGGCGACTGATTATCTGATGGAGACCCTGCGCGATATGGGGTTTGGGCCTGAGCGTTCTAATAAGGGTAACGTGCTCGTTGAACTTGGTGGCGAGGGTGAGCCGCTCGTACTGGCGAGCCATGTCGATACCCTGGGCGCCATGGTGCGCTCCATTAAGGACAATGGCCGCCTGCGTCCCACGACGCTTGGTGGGCATCAGT
This sequence comes from uncultured Collinsella sp., assembly GCA_902489225.1. GTDB lineage: Bacteria > Actinomycetota > Coriobacteriia > Coriobacteriales > Coriobacteriaceae > Collinsella. The sequence goes on along the minus strand of CABTZA010000200.1, from coordinate 373 downwards.
GGTCTACGGCCGATGGCGAGAACTGCACCGTTTATACGCGCGACGGCAATGTCTACACGGGCGTGGTTCTTAACACCGAGCCTTCGGCGCACGTGGCCGACGAGCCGGTCAAGACCATCGAGAAGAACATGGAAATCCTGCTCGATGAGAATGTCGACAGCAAGGACGATGTGCTTGAGCTGGGCATTCAGACCGGCGACATCATCGCTATGGATCCGCGTACCACGGTGACGGAGAGCGGCTACATCAAGAGTCGCTTCCTTGACGACAAGCTGTCCGCGGCGATTCTACTGGGTCTCGCCCGCGCCGTCGCCGCTGGCGAGGTGACGCTTTCGCGTAAGGTTTCGCTGCTCTTTACCGTGTACGAGGAGGT
>CABTZA010000199.1 GCA_902489225.1 uncultured Collinsella sp. | reverse complement strand
CTATCTCAGCCGCCGGTGCGTTCGTCTTGTTCTCGTCTTTCATCTGCATAGCTCCTTGCATCGCATCCGTTCAACATTATCGATTGTCGCACGAAAAGGGCGGCGGACCCAATTGGATCCGCCGCCCTTGGCGTTTAGAGACGGCTGGCAGATTTTAAGGCATGTCCCATAAATCTATTCGGCGTCGGGGACCTCATAGGTGGCCGCCGGCGTGTTGTCGCACACGACGGTAAAGCCGCCGTCCTTGTCGGCATCGACCGTCACCTGATCGCCCTCGCGCACCGTGCCGTCGATGATAGCGGCGGCGATGGCATCCACGACCTCGCGCTGAACCAGACGCTTGAGCGGACGGGCGCCAAAGACCGGGTCCAGGCCGCCCACGGCGAGCATCTGCTTGGCCGCCGGGGTGATGGCAAGCGTCATGCGCTCCTTGGCCAGGCGTGCGCGGACGTCGGCAAGCTGGATGTCGACGATCTTCTCGATCTGCGCCATGCCGAGCGGATGGAACACCACGATATCGTCGATACGGTTGAGAAACTCGGGGCGGAAGGTCTGAGCCATGGCGGCGTCGACCTGATGGCGCATCTCCTCCTCGTCCTTGCCGGACAGATCGGCGATGGCCTTGGAGCCCACGTTAGACGTCATGATGATAATCGTGTTCTTGAAGGACACCTGGCGACCCTGGCCATCGGTCAGACGGCCGTCGTCGAGCACCTGCAGCAGCACGTTGAAGACATCCGGATGAGCCTTCTCCATCTCGTCGAGCAAGATCACGGAGTACGGACGACGACGCACGGCCTCGGTGAGCTGGCCGCCCTCGTCGTAACCCACGTATCCCGGGGGCGCACCGATCAGACGCTGGACGCTGAACTTCTCCATGTACTCGGACATGTCGATACGCACGAGTGCGCGCTCGTCGTCGAACAGGCACTCGGCAAGCGCCTTGGCGAGCTCGGTCTTGCCCACGCCGGTGGGGCCCAGGAAGAAGAAGCTGCCGATGGGCTTGTCCGGGTCGGAGAGACCCGCACGGCTGCGGCGCACGGCCGCGGCCACAGCGGAGACCGCCTCATCCTGGCCGATGACGCGCTTATGCAGCTCACCCTCCAAGCCCTTCAGCTTGTCGAGCTCGCCCTGCATCATCTTGGACACAGGCACGCCGGTCCAGGCGCTCACGACCTCGGCGATCTCATCGGAGGTCACCTGTTCGTTGAGGCCCTCGCCGTCCTGCTGCTTTTGTGCCTCGAGCGCGACCTCGGAATCCTGAATCTGCTGCTGCAGGCCCGGAATCACGGAGTAGCGCAGCTCGGACGCACGGCCCAGGTCGCCGTTGCGCGTCGCACGTTCCTCCTCGCTCTTGGCCTCGTCGAGCTGTCCCTTGAGCTCCTGCACGTGGTCGATGGCGTTCTTTTGGTTGAGCCAGCCGGCCTTTTGCACATTGAGCTTTTCCTGGACCTCGGCAATCTCTTGGCGCAGGGCCTCCAGACGCTCCTTGGAGGCGTCGTCGGTCTCCTTCATGAGCGCCTGCTCCTCGATCTGCAGCTGGGTGAGCTGACGCGTGGTAGCGTCGATCTCGACCGGCATACTGTCGAGCTCCATGCGTAGGCGGCTTGCCGCCTCATCGACCAGATCGATGGCCTTGTCGGGCAGGAAGCGGTCGGCGATGTAGCGATCGGAGAGGTCGGCAGCTGCCACGAGCGCGCTATCGGTGATATGCACGCCGTGGAAGATCTCGTACTTCTCCTTCAGGCCACGCAGGATCGAAATGGTGTCCTCGACGGAGGGCTCGGAGACCATAACGGTCTGGAAACGACGGGCGAGCGCCGCATCCTTCTCGATGTACTTGCGGTATTCGTCGAGCGTGGTCGCGCCGATCGCGTGCAGGTCGCCACGGGCGAGCGCAGGCTTGAGGATGTTGCCGGCGTCCATGGAGCCCTCGGTGGCACCCGCGCCCACGATGGTGTGGAGCTCATCGATGAACAGGATGACCTTGCCTTCGGATTTTTGCACTTCTTTGAGCACGGCCTTTAAGCGGTCCTCGAACTCACCACGGTACTTGGCGCCGGCGACCAACGCGCTCATGTCGAGCTCGATGAGGTCGCGGTCGCGCAGGGTGCTCGGCACGTCGCCGGCCACGATACGTTGGGCGATGCCCTCGACGATGGCCGTCTTGCCGACGCCCGGCTCGCCGATGAGCACGGGGTTGTTCTTGGTGCGACGGGACAGGACCTGGATGGTACGGCGAATCTCGTCGGTACGGCCGATGACCGGGTCGAGCTTACCGGCGCGGGCAAGGTCGCAGATATTGCGGCCGTACTGCTCCAGCGCCTCAAACTGTGTCTTGTCCTCGGCAGACGTCACGCGGTCATCGCCGCGCAGCTCCTCGTAGACCTGCTCGATGCGCTCCTTGGTGACGCCGGCATCGCGCAGCACGCGGCCCGCCTCGCCCTTGTCCTCGGCAAGTGCCATCAGCAGATGCTCGGTCACCACAAAGCTGTCGCCCATCTTGGTGGCCTTCTTCTCGGCTTTTTCGATGACCCGGACGAGCTCGTTGGACAGACCCATCTGCTGGCCCTCGCCCGAAACCTTGGGCGCGCGGTCGATGGCATCCTGCGTGGAGCGTGCGAGCTGAGCCGGGTCGGCACCGATGCGCTCGATGATCACGGAGATATTGCGCTCGCCGGCACCGAGCAGGGCGGACAGCAGGTGAATCGGCTCCACCGCGCCGGCCTGCGCGTCGGCAGCCGTGCTCATGGCGGTCTGCAACGCCTCGCGCGACGTCATTGCTAGCTTATCGATTCTCATGGAATCACCTCTCTTGGGGTGGCCGCCCTACGGGGCGGCTTCACGTTGTTCGAGAAGTATTGTTGCCAGCTTTGTACGATCTTATACACAAATCTAAGTCTCTATATATAAGATTTTCTGAGTGATTGATGGATAGGGTACTGAGATGTCAGCCCGCCGCTGCCCAGGCGCACTACCATCTCGATCTGTAACATCTAGCAGCCATTTTTGATCCTAGATGTTACAGATCGAGAGAAAATGACCAGTGGCAACCGTTTGTCTCAATCTGTAACATCTACTCGGCAAATAGAGCTCTATCTGTTACAAATCGAGACAAACCGAGAACCACCACAAAGGGGACAGGCACCTTTGTGGTGGTTT
>CABTZA010000198.1 GCA_902489225.1 uncultured Collinsella sp. | reverse complement strand
GGGGAGAAAACCCCCCCCCGCCTCAAGAACCCCCTCGAGCGCCGCTTCGCCCAACGCAGCAGCGCCCCCCTGAACGGCCCCCCCCGCCAGCAGTTCGTTGGCATCCAGGCACCCCTCAGAAAGACGTTGCCCAAGTTGTGCCAGCAAAACATCGCGGCCGGGATTCTCCAAATCGATCTTGTTGATAAAGATGAACGTCGGGATGTCATAGCGCGCAAGCAGGCGCCACAGGGTTTCGGTGTGCCCCTGTACGCCATCGTTGGCGCCTACCACCAGAATCGCGTAGTCCAGGGCACGCAGCGTGCGCTCCGCCTCGGCAGAAAAATCGACATGGCCGGGAGCGTCCACGAGCATAACGTGGGTGTCACCATGGTCGAGCACAGCCTGCGACGAGAAGATCGTGATACCGCGCTCACGCTCAATCTCGTTCGTATCCAGATGCGAGTCGCCATCGTCAACGCGGCCGCGCTTGCGAATGCGGCCCGCGTTAAACAGCATGGCCTCGGCCAGCGTGGTCTTGCCGGCATCGACATGCGCCAAGATTCCAGCGACCGCTTGCTTCGACATGGCTCTCCTCTTATTGCAAGCCCATCGCACGCGGCAACGGGCACCCTCGTTCCACACTGGATGATACAATTTACGGGCCGGCGGGCGAAGCGGGCCCTATCCCCCGACCGAGCTCATCGCCCCGCGTTGCCGCGCGGCGATTTTCGTAGGTTCGCGCCTTGCGAAAGCCGGCTTGCAAATCAGCACAGCGAACGAAAATGACCCCACCTGGGCCAGTTTCGTTCGCATGAATTATTGATATGAGGCGTCGCTCTTACGCCTCGCGCAGCCAGTCAAACGCAACACGCGGCGTACCGTCCGACACATATACGATACCGGCGCGCTTAAACCCGGCCTTGGCAATGGCTCCCTGCATGGGCAGGTTGTCCTGATGTGTGTCGATGCGCAGGTGATCGGCACGCTCCTTGGCAAAGGCAAACATCGCGGCCGCGATACCGTGCACGGTGCCGTCGGATGCCACACGGTGCAGCACGGCGTACGGAGTGTCGCTACGCCATTGACCGTCCTCAATTACGTCATAGCACTCGTCCGGGCCCGGTAAAAAGGCAAACGTCGCCACCACGCGACCGTCGACTTCGCACACGTAACTACCACCGGCAGCGATATCGGCAGCCAGCTGCTCGGCCGAAGGCGTGCCCTCGGGCCATTGCGTAGCGTTGCCATGCGCGCGCATAAAGGCACGGGCCGTGTCATAGATAGCCATGACGGCGGGAATGTCGGTATCGAGGGTTTTTCTGATCATCACGCGGCGACCTCACGTTTATTGGTATCACTTTGATTGAGCAATGATACCAACGTTTGGAGAGGGGCGCGATGCAGATGGGAAGCAAAAAGCGAGCCGCCTGGTCAAAGGCCAAAAGCGAGTTTTTGGGCGCTGCCACCGGCGGCGATATGAGCTACCTGTTTGCGCGCGAAGACGAGCGCCGCGACGCCCTGAACGCCGAGCGCAATGAAGCCTGGCGCTACAAGTCGTGCGAACGCAAAAACCGTTACGATACGCGCGCCGAGGCCGAGGCAGTTATGGCCGACTGCGAAAACCGCGGGCGGCGTGGTTTGGCCTGCTACAAATGCGAATACTGCGGTGGATGGCACCTGACGTCGCACCCATGGAAATAGACGCCGCATCGGCACGGCGCTAGCGAAGCGCCGGTAATCGCACGCAAGTTACGGGCGCGGCGGCACTAACACATCGTAGCGAACGGCCTTGCCCGCAAGCTGATAGCTCGGCTTAACGCCGGCAAGCAGTGGCCCCTTCACCGGTCGCTTGATAACGACCTTGCGCGGGTGCGCCGCAAGCGCAGCTTCGACCAGCGTCTCCTCATCGGCACACGGCTGTTCCAGATGATGCAAAAGTTGGAACTTCTTTTTCACCGCCGCGCTCTTGGTGCGCTCGGGAAACATGGGGTCCAGATACACCACGTCGGGGGCGGCAAGCTCGCCCCGCCCGATCAGCTCAGCCGTATGGCGAAGGCCGGTAATACTGTCCTCGCCCGCATGTAAGCGCATGCGCGCCACGGCTGTCGCAAGCGCCGGATCATCTGCCGCGCGGTCCAAGGCATCCTTGAGGAGCGCCGCAATCACGCAATCCTGCTCATACAAATCGACCGCAAAGCCCGCGGCCGCGAGCAGCAGCGAATCCTCGCCAAAGCCTGCCGTGGCGTCAATTGCCCACGGCCGCTCGATGCCTTTTGCACGCGCAGCCTTCACCAACAGCTCTTGCTGCAGACGGCCCTGCTTGAGTCGCGGCAGCATGCGGCCAAAATCGGCACGCAGCTCCATCGTGCCGTCGGTGAGCGTGAGGCCCTCGGGCTTCCCGGTCAGCTCAAGCCCCGCGGCCCGAGCAACAGAAAAGGGATCGACGACGCCCATGGGTACTCCTTAGCAAGCAAAACGAATACGTGGGCGCCGTTCATGACGGCACCCAACCGTCCGCTATTGTCCCACATGTGACATGGCCCACAGCATCCCAATGCAAAGCACCGCCATCAATCCCGTGCACACGGCAGCGATCACGGAATCACTCATGCGCCTTCCCAACGACCGCGGCTCACGCACTTGCCCTGCTCCGTACATCATGGCTCCTCCTTGAGACCAGCTCCTTGTTACGACCTCATCATCGCAGCGCCGCACATGAGCTGCCATCGATTTGGCTTACGTCCAGCTTTCCTTTTTGAAAGGTTGGACCGTACAGGCAAGAGACGCTTTCAAACGCATGCATCGCCGCGTTGAACTACAATGTGCTTCACCATATGTGCAGTACATTGGGTGCGCCAAGTTGGCGTACTCGTATCGAAAGGACCAGCCATGAGCTTCACTCGCAAGACTCTCAAAATCCTTGCTCTCATCTACTTTGTTTTGGGCATCGCCAGCCTCGTCACCGCCGGCGTCGGTATCGCCACGGGCGGTCTCGATTCCACGTACGGTTCGTACGCCACGCTCGCAGCGGTCGTGCTTATCGCCAAGGGTCTCGTCGACCTTGCCGCAGGCGTCGCCGGTATCAAGGGCGCCAACAAGCCTTCGCAGGTGGACGGCGCGTTTAAGCGCGGTATTGTTGCCGCGGTCGCCACGCTCGCCCAGGCGGTGCTCACGCTTCCCGCGTTTGGCGGTGACGCCATCAACTATGGCGC
>CABTZA010000197.1 GCA_902489225.1 uncultured Collinsella sp. | reverse complement strand
TGCGAGGGCTTAAAGCCGTCGATCTCGGGGAATGCACGCGAGACGTTGACGCTCATAGCGTAGGGCATGTAGTTGACCTCGAGCGTCTGCGTGATCGGCTGGTCAGTGACCTCGGAGTGCAGGCCGATGACGTTCTCGGCGTTGACCTGCTTTTTCTTGGGCTGGTTCTTCGTCTTCTTCTTTGCCACGATTTCCTCTTGAACTTCTTATGGGCCGTCGTTATCGATTTGCTGCTATTGCAGGTCCAGCTGGTCCAGATATTCCTTGCCGTGCTCGGAGATATGGCGCTTGCGGCCCGCCTCGTCGTTGCCCAGCAACAGGTTGAACATGGTTTCCATCTTGGTGACGTCCTCAGGCTCCACCTTGATCAGGCGGCGCGTCTCGGGGTTCATGGTGGTGAGCCACATCATGTCCGGATCGTTCTCACCAAGACCCTTGGAGCGGTTGATGGAACACTTCTGGTCGCCGATCTCCTTGAGGATGCCGTTCTTCTCGAGCTCGGTGTAGGCAAAGTAGGTCTTTTCTTTGCAGTTGATCTCGTAGAGCGGAGACTCGGCGATATACACGTAGCCTTCGTCGATAAGTGTGGGAACCAGGCGGTAAAGCATGGTGAGCACGAGCGTGCGGATGTGGTAACCGTCGACATCGGCGTCCGTACAGATGATGACCTTGTTCCAGTTGAGGTTGTCCAGGTCAAAGGCACCGAGGTTCTTGATCCGCTTGTCCTTGATCTCCACACCGCAGCCCAGCACGCGCATGAGGTCCATGATGATGTCGGACTTAAAGATGCGCGGATAGTCCTCCTTCAGGCAGTTGAGGATCTTACCGCGGACGGGCATAACGCCCTGGAACTCGGCATCGCGCGACGTGCGAATGGCGCCCGCTGCCGAGTCGCCCTCTACGATGTAGATCTCGCGGCGGCTCTTGTCCTTGGAGCGGCAGTCGATGAACTTCTGCACGCGGTTGGCCATGTCGGTCTTCTGCTGCAGGTTGGTCTTGATACTCTGGCGCGTCTTCTCGGCGTTCTCGCGCGAGCGCTTGTTGATGAGCACCTGCTCCATGATCTTATTGGCGGCGTCCTTGTTCTCGATCAAGTAGGTCGAGAGGCGCTCCTTAAAGAAGGCCGTCATGGCCTGCTGGATAAAGCGGTTATTGATGGCTTTCTTGGTCTGGTTCTCGTAGGACGTCTGAGTGGAGAAGCAGTTGGTCACCAGCACCAGGCAGTCCTGGACGTCCTGCCATTTGATGCCACTCTCGTTTTTGTTGTACTTGCCCTGTTGCTTGATGTAGGCATCGATGGCGCTGGTCAGAGCGCTACGTGCCGCTTTCTCCGGCGAGCCGCCGTTCTCGAGCCACGATGAGTTGTGGTAGTACTCCTGCATCGTGAAGGTGCGCGAGAAGCACATGCATGCGGTAATCTTGACGTTGTAATCGGGCAGGTCCTCGCGATCGCGACCGCGACGGTCGGCCTCGATAAAGAAGGGCTCGGTAAGGTAGTCGGTACCGACCTTCTCGAGCACGTAGTCCTCTATGCCCTTGGGATAGCAAAAATCCTCTTCGGAAAACTCGCCATCGTCACCCTCGATGCGCAGGCGGAAGGTCACGTTGGCGTTGACCACGGCCTGGCGGCGCATGGTCTCGCGATACCACTCGTGGGGAATGCTAATCGAGGTAAAGACCTCAAGATCGGGACGCCACTTGATGGTGGTGCCGGTGCGGTCCTCGTCGCTGGGCTCAATCTCGAGTGCCTTCTTTTTGGCGCCGACGACCTTGCCCTTCTTAAAGTGCAGGGAGTATTTGTTGCCATCGCGCCAGACCGTGACATCCATGTATTCGGAGGCGTATTGGGTTGCGCACGAGCCCAGGCCGTTGGTGCCGAGCGAGAAGTCGTAGTCGCCGCCCTGGTTGTTATTGTATTTGCCGCCGGCGTAGAGCTCGCAAAAGACGAGTTCCCAGTTAAAGCGCTTCTCGGAGGGGTTCCAGTCGAGCGGGCAGCCGCGGCCGTTGTCCTCTACCTGAATGGAGTCATCGCGAAAGACGGTAAGGGTGATGAGCTTGCCGTAACCCTGGCGCGCCTCGTCAACGGCGTTGGACAGGATCTCGAAGGCAGCGTGTGCACAGCCATCGAGTCCGTCCGAGCCAAAGATGACGGCAGGGCGCAGGCGTACGCGCTCCTCGTCCTTGAGCTGGCGGATACTGTCGTTACCATAGTTTGCGGTGTTTTTTGCCATACTCGCTCTCTCGATGCTCCTTTGCTGCGTTTAAGTCATATAGATAGTCAAGGTAGCATAGCCCAGCCCACAGGCGATTCCAACCAACACGAAATCCATCGAACAATCGTTCGGAGTACGATGGAACGGCGTTTACTCGGACAAGACCGAGTTGATTCTGCCCGAGTAAGTTTGAAGGCGGCTGGAGGCGCCCTACCTTGTTTGCGGATGGATCGAATCGAACAATGGGACAAGCGTCTCGTTTTATGGGCCACGGGCGTGCGTGTGCGAGTCCCTTTGGCCCATAAGGAACGCTGTCGGGTCGTTATTTGGGCCGTGGGTCACTTCGCCGGAGCCGCGTTTCGTCATACGCTCATAGTGGAAGCCGATGCCACGGAGTCGACTTGCGACTCGGGCAACGGATGAGCTGCAAGCCGAAAGGAGCTGTGAGAACGATGAGACCCATAACAAAGAAACTGCTGTTAGGAATTCCCACCGTGACGCTTTCGGCTGTGTTGGCGTGTACGCTTGCCGGCTGCGGCGGTAATGCGCCGAGTAGCTCGGGCGGGAGCGCGCCTGTGCAGGAGAAGTCCAAGAAGTCCAAGGCCTATGAGTCGCAGACGGTCGAGGTGGCAGGCATTACCTATGAGTCGGTGGCTCACGGTACGTTCTATCGCGGTGATGCCAAGAAGCAGGACGGCTTTTACCTGCACATCAAAATTACCAACAACAACACAAAGAACAGGACGTTCAGTTCCTTTAACGTGCATGCTGCTCAGGGCGATCTTGAGGCGGGTGACCCGTTGTTCACTTCCGGCAAGGCGGCCGTGCTCGACTACGTTGCAAGCGAGGCTCCCGATGAGCTTCACGAGGGTATCGATCTTTCCAAGAGGCCAGATATCGGCCCGGGCGAGACCGTTGAGTACGTGTATTTCTGGGCGCCCAAGACGGCGTACTACGGGCCCATCACTGTCGAGTTCGTAGAC
>CABTZA010000196.1 GCA_902489225.1 uncultured Collinsella sp. | reverse complement strand
GTATCGTATTCATGGGCACGCCCGAATTCGCCGTGCCGTCGCTCCGGGCGCTGGTCGCCGGGGGCTATAACGTCGTGGGGGGGGGCCCCACCCCCCGCCACACCGCAGAACGGGAAGGAGGCCGGATGGAGGTGCTCAAGCTGTTTGCGCCGTATGGCCCCGGATGGCTCGGAGGCGCAGCGCTTGTTCTCATTGCCTTTTATTTTGGGCGGCAATTTTTGGCCGAGTACAAGGTTCAGAACGAGCGCAAGGCGAACCTCGACCTCAAGCGCGAGGAGCGCAAGCAGGCCGAGGTGGACGAGCGGGCGCAGCGCGACCGTGAGAGATCGCAGATGGAGGGCCGCATCGCCGCGCAGATGGAACGCAGCAACACCTTGATTGAGGGGATGAAGACCCTCATGGAGTCGGTCGTCGCGTCAAATGACGTCTTACACGCCGATCTGGTCCACAGCCAGGCGCGCAGCCAGGGGATGGCCGAACAGGTGAGTCACATTCGCGACCGCGTCGACCTGCTCTACGACAAAGAAACAGGTAGATAGGAGGAATCATGACTACCGAAGACATTATCCGCAAGGTGACGAGCCGAAAGTTCTGGCTGTGCACGGCTGCCTTCCTGGGCTCCGTCGCCACCAGCGTGGCCGGCATCGCCACGGACAACCAGGCTGTCGCCGCCATCGGCACGGTGTGCGGGGTCGCGAGTGCGGCCATCTATGCCGCGGCCGAGCAAGCCGTGGACGCCGCGCGACTCAAGGCGGGAGGCGAGCATGACGGAGACTAGTGCCGAGCCCAAGCGCAAGCTGCCGCTCCGTAGCGTCCTCGCCGTTGTCCTCGCCCTCGTGGCCGCCCTTGCCGCCCCGTGCGGCGCGGAGGCATACCAGAGCGTCGACAAGTACGTGAGCGGCGGCCACGGCTACCTCAATGCGTCCTACCTCGTCATCCATGAGACGGCGAACCCCGGTGCATCTGCCTACAACCACACGCTGCTTTGGTCGCGCGATGACACCTACGCCGTGCATCACGTCATGGAGCTCGACGGCTCCACAGTCTACAACACGGTCGCGGAGGACCGCCTCTGCTGGCACGTGGGCAACGGCAATGGCTATACAATCGGCATCGAGTTGGCCCATGCCACAAATGCAGCCGACTTCTCAAAGCAGTGGGGCGAGGCGGTCAAGTGGGCTGGCGACGAGCTGCGTGCCCACGGCTGGGACACGTCCCGCCTGCTGAGCCACTACGAGGCGGCCCAGCGCTGGGGCGGCAGTGACCACACCGACCCGAATGGTTATTTTGCCCAGTTCGGCAAGAGTTGGTGGGAGTTCAAGCAGGCCGTGGCAGCCTATCTCGGCAGCGGCTATGTCGCACCCATCGCGCCGACCAACGGCAACGGCGGGACCTATGAGGGGGGCGGCTACAGCTCACCGGCGGCCAGCTTCCCGAAATCGACTGGCGCCTGCGTAAACGTCCACTATGCGCTGCACAACCGCGGCGGCGGCTGGAACTCCGAAGTAACGAACTTTGACGACTCCAGCGAGAACGGCTTCGCGGGCATGCCTTACGGCTCCCATGACATGTTAATCGCATGGGCCGATACCGGCACCCTACGCTATCGCGTCCACACCCGTGAATCCGGATGGCTCGACTGGGTGCAGGCCGCATCCTACGGCGACAGCGTGAACGGTATGGCAGGCGTCTGGGGCCAGACCATCGATGGTGTCCAGATGTACTACGTCACGCCTGGCGGTGACTACCGTCAGGTCTACTACCGCTCTCAGGATGTCGATCATGCCGGATGGTGGGGCGAGGTCTGCGACGACGGAACCACGTATGGCGGAGACGATTACGCCGGCTATTACAGCCACGCGCTCGACCGCCTGCAGGTCTACATCTCCGACGGGACTCGCCGATGATCGCGCTGACGTTCGTGCTCGGCGCGCTCTTTGGCGGCACCGTGGCGACAATCGGGCTCTGCATCGTGAGCATCAACCGGCGCTAGCGACAGCGGGCGATAACAACAAAAGGGGCCGTGGCGGTTCGTCGCCACGGCCCCTTTTTCGTATCCCTCGAATATCCTAAGTTGCCGCCAAACCCTAAGTACGGTCAGCGTATTGCAGCGCCGTCAGCGAGTTTTGCCTGTTGGTCAGCATCAATAGCGAGCTGCGGCAAACTGCCTCAGTACTGCCACATATGGTTGACGGGGCCGGAACCTTTGCCCATGTCAAAGCCGGCGGCGAGAGCTCCGGTTAGGTAGGCCTTGCCGGCGTTGACGGCGTCGGCAAGATCCATGCCCTGTGCCAATGCGCAGGCGATGGCGGACGAAAGCGTGCAACCGGTGCCATGCGTGTTGCCGGTCTCGATGCGCTTGTGGCGGAACCACGTGGTGAGCGGATCGCCCAGGTGGTTGCCCTCGTCATCGAGCGGCGCGGGCTCTGCTAGCACATCGTTGGCCTCGTTGACAAAATGTCCGCCCTTAACGAGGGACGCGCAGCCAAAGCGGCGGGGGAGGAGCATGGCAGCGTTTTGCTGCGTGCGCTCGGAATCGACCTCGTAGTCGAGCAGGGCCATGGCCTCGGGAATATTGGGCGTGATAACCGTCGCTAGCGGGAACAGGCGGCGGGTGAGCGCCTCGGTGGCATCTTCGGCAATCAGCCGTGCGCCCGAGGTGGCTACCATGACGGGGTCGACTACCACGTTTGTCGCGTTCCAAGCGCTCAGGCGGTCGGCGATAACATCGATAATCTCGGCAGAGGAAACCATGCCAATCTTAACGGCGTTGGGGCGGATATCGTCAAAAACGGCATCGATCTGCGCCGCGACAATATCCGGGGAGATGTTCTGCACGGCGGTGACGCCCAGGGTGTTCTGTGCGGTGATGGCGGTGATGGCCGTCTCGGCATACAGGCGGTGTGCCGTGATGGTCTTGATGTCGGCCTGAATGCCGGCGCCACCGCTGGAATCGGATCCTGCGATGGATAGAACGGCAGGTACCTTACTGCGATCCATGTTCGCTCCCTTGTTCGGTCGGAATCAAATGGGTCTTTAAGCCAGCATTATAAAGATGCCCGGGCCGACTCTATGTCGAACCCGGGCGGGCGATGCAATCTTTACGCAAATGCAAGCAAATGTTCACACGTCAACAATTGACAGGTACCAGCTCGCCGCCAGAGGCGGCCGCGGCGACAGGGTTAGTCCTCCATGCCGAGGTCGATCGTGGT
>CABTZA010000195.1 GCA_902489225.1 uncultured Collinsella sp. | reverse complement strand
GGGCAGAGGTATACCGTTGCCGACCTGATCGCTTATTGCGATGAGAATCGATCTCGTCAGGGGGCTACACGTGCGGCTGCCGTGCTCAAACGCGTGCACGATGGCGCGCGGTCGCCCATGGAGACGGCCGCCGCAATCATGGTCGTCGCGAAGCGTTCCCAGGGCGGGCTCGGGTACACCAGGGTCGAGCTCAACCATCGGGTCGATGTTCCCAACGAGTTCAAATATCTCGCTAAGGCCGGGTATTTCGAGATTGATGTATATGCACCTGCGAGCGGCACGGGGATTGAGTACAACGGCTCGGACCATCTCGATAAACAGCGCAGTGCGTCTGACGCTGAGCGTATGACCGTGCTGAGCGCACTGGGCTTTAGGATGATCGTCCTCACTGGGACTCAGTTTGCCCATCAGCTGCAATTGCACCGGGCGATGAATGCCATTGCGCTCGCTATGGGTCTCAAATGCGACCGAAGCGAGGCGTTTCAGAAACGGCAGAATGACCTGCGGGAATTCGTGATTCGGCACTGGAACGGCGGCCTCTAGGGGCGTCTGGCTCGTCTTCCGAGCCCTGCGAACACCTAAACCGCCCCAACATTCGACGTTTTTTGCCAATATCAGGAAAAGCATCGAATGTTGGGACGGTTTGAATGCCGAGGATGGGCTCGGGAAGCCCTTCTTGCTCGAATGGCATGCCCTGTCGTACGCGTGTCGGCTTGATTCTCTTGTGGGGTATTATGTTTCCCGAAGAATAAATCGCTGCGTGAGGGGAGGGTTGCGTGGACGAGCGCGTGCAACATGACGGTTTTGGCCGCGATATCAACTACCTGCGCATTGCCGTGACCGACAAGTGCAATTTCCGCTGCATCTACTGCATGCCTGCCGACGGCGTGGCGCCGCGCGCGCACGAGGAGCTGCTCAGTGCCGAGGAAATCGCCCGCTTTGTGCGTCTGGTGGCGGGGGAGGGCATTCGCCGCGTGCGCCTGACGGGTGGCGAGCCGCTGGTCAGCCGCCGCATTATCCCGCTCATTCGCGACATCCGTGCGATCCCGCAGATCGAGGACATCTCGCTCACCACCAACGGCGCCCTGCTGCCCAAGCTGGCGCCGCAGCTCAAAGACGCCGGGCTCGACCGCGTCAACATCTCGCTCGACACGCTCGACCCTACGCTCTTTGAAAAGATCACGCGTCTGGGTCGGCTCGAGCAGACCATGGCCGGCATCGACGCGGCGCTGGCTTGGGGCTTTGAGCCCGTTAAGGTCAACTGCGTTGTGGTGCGCCGGCTCAACCAGGATGTGGCGGCTCTTGCGCGCCTGACCGTCGACCGCCCCATCCACCTGCGCTTTATCGAATATATGCCCATCGGCGACGAGCACACGAGCTCGCATTGCGCTGTGGACCCGCATGCGCCTGCGCTCAATCCCGAGCTGTGGGACGCGAGCGATACCGTGCCGAGCGACGAGCTGCGGGCGCGCATCAATGCCGGGGCTGCCGCGACGGGGCTGGGCGAGCTCGAGCCACTCGACATCAACGACGCTCCTGCCGGCGCGGGCCCTGCGCGCTACTGGCACTTTCCGGGCGCGGCGGGAACGGTCGGCTTCATTAGCGCCATGTCCAACCATTTTTGCGCGAACTGCAACCGTCTGCGCCTGACGGCCGACGGCAGCGTGCGCCCCTGCCTGTTCAGCGATGCCGAGTATTCGGTGCGCGAGGCGCTACGCCGTGGTGATGATATGCAGGTGCTTTCGATTTGGCGCGATGCCGTGGCCCACAAACCGCAGGAACACGCGATAATTGAGGGCACGCAACGATTTATGTCCCAAATCGGAGGATGATCATATGGCCAAGAGCAGGTACGCCGATGCCACCAAGGCCGCTCGCAGGGCCGCGATGTCTGCCCACAAAGCCACGTCTGCCAACAAAGACGCCGCGTCCGCGGCCGTGCAGCCGTCCGTGAGCGACAACGACACCGACTCCACCCGCGACGCACGCCGCGACGAGCTGACGCACGTGGACGCCAAGGGCGAGGTGCGCATGGTCGACGTGTCTGACAAGGCCGAGACGCACCGCATCGCCATCGCCGAGGGCACCATCCTCATGCATCCCGAGACGCAAGCCATGGTGCTGCAGGACCGCGCCAAAAAAGGCGACGTGCTTGCCTGCGCACGCGTGGCGGGCATTATGGCCATCAAACGCACGAGCGACATCATCCCCATGTGCCATCCATTGCTCATTACCAAGAGCAAGTGCGACATTGCGCCCATCGCTGCGGCAGGAATGCCGGCCGAGGACGCGCCCGAGGGCTGGGCGCCGGCGCGTCCGGACGGACAGGTCGGCTTCCATGTGCTGGTCACGGCCGGTGTGACGGGCAAGACCGGCATTGAGATGGAGGCACTGACCGGTGCGAGTGCCGCATGCCTGACCATCTACGACATGTGCAAGGCCGTTGATCGTGGTATGGAGATCGTCGATGTGCGCCTGCTGCACAAGGAGGGCGGACGCTCGGGCGTGTGGGATCGCGCGGAACGTCAAGCTGCTGCTGCCGAGGCCGCCGCTACTGATGGCACCGTGCCCGCGAGCGCATCCGCCCCGGCCGTGCCCGCAGCTCCCACTCCGGCCGCCCCAGCAATCGCGTTTATCGGTTACCAGAACTCGGGCAAGACCACACTTGTCGAGAAGGTCATTGCTGAGCTTACCCGCCGTGGCCTGCGCGTGGGCTCGCTCAAGCATCATGGACATCACGGCTTTGATATCGACGTGCCCGCCAAGGATACCTGGCGCCATCACCAGGCGGGATCCAAGCACGTGGGTCTCATTTGCGCCACGCGCTGGGCGGAGTACGCCGACACGCGCGAGGAGGACGAGATGCCCGCGCGCGAGCTGCTGTCGCGCTACAGCGATGTCGACGTGGTAATCATCGAGGGCTACAAGACCGAGGGCTTCGACAATATCGTGGTTGCGCGCTCCGGTGTCGACCGTCTTCGCGGTAAGAGCTCGCTCGATCTGGTCGACGGCCGCACGCTGGCCTTAGCCTGCAACGAGGCCCTGGCGCGCCAGGCCTTCGACGCCGGCTTCGCGACCCGAGCCATCAACATCAACGACGCCCGAGCCATCTGCGACCTGATCCAAGACCACCTTCAGGCTTGACGCTGCGCCGGCCCCAAGCACCCCATCTCGCCCCTCAAGCCGTCGCTCGCGTACCAAAGTACGCGTCGCT
>CABTZA010000194.1 GCA_902489225.1 uncultured Collinsella sp. | reverse complement strand
GAGAACACGGTGCCCTTGGCAAGAATGGGCGTATTGGATTTGCCCATGATGCGCAGGTTGATGGACCACAGACTGATCTGGGTGAGGATTCCGGCGAGGATCGCGGGAATCTCAAAGACGGTGGTCAGAATGCCCGTGACGGCGCCCGCGATGGCGCCGGCGCACATGCCGGCCAGCACGGCGAGCAGCGGGTCGACGTTGTTATTGACGATGAGCACGGCGCAGACGCAGCCGCCGAGGGCAAAGCTGCCGTCGCAGGTCATATCGGGAATGTCGAGCAGGCGGAACGTGATAAACACGCCAAGCACCATAATGCCCCAGAGGACGCCCTGCGAAACGGCGCCCTGCAATGCAATGAGCATGCTTCATACCTCCTAGGATAGGGTGGACACGTGAGTCACCATGATAGCGGTAACAATGCATAAAAGAGCTGCGGCCGGATGTTTTGACTCATCCGAAACAAGCAGGGCGAACGCCGGTCTTTGGCGTTCGCCCCTGTGGCTCAGATATTGAATAACACGTCAACGGCGCGAGTGCGTGCCCTAGACGCGCTACCGCGCATGGCGCTACTCGTCCAGAGCGGAAAGATCGATGCCCAGAGCCTCGGCCATCTCGTCGTTCTTGACGACGACCAGGTCTTTGCTTGAGAGGTGCTTGATCGCCATGTCCTCGGGCTTGGCTTCGCCCTTCAGGATCTTGACGGCCATCTCGCCTGCGGCGTAGCCCAGATCCTCGTAGTTGATGGAGAGGGTGAACAGGCCGCCGGCCATGCACATACCCTCCTCGCCGGTCACGAAGGGGAGCTTATTCTCCTTGCAGATCTGGCCGACCTGCGAAGCGCCCGCGGCGATGGTGTTGTCAGTGGGGGAGTACAGCGCGTCGACCTTGCCCACGGCAGACTCGACGACGGACTGAATCTCGTTGGAGCTCGAGACGGTGAAGTCAGTGTACTCGAGGCCCAGCTTGTCGAGCTCCTTCTTGGCGGCCTTGATCTGGACGTCGGAGTTGGACTCGGCGGTGCAGTAGAGCAGGCCGACCTTTTTAACGTCGGGCAGGACCTTCTGCATCATCTCGAGCTGCTCGGCGACCGGGGTGAGGTCGGAAGCACCCGTGACGTTGGTGCCGGGCTTGTCGTTGTCCTGGACCAGGCCGGAGGCGGCGTAGTCGGTGATGGCACAGCCCACGATGGGGATATCGGCCGTGGCGCCGGCGGCAGCCTGCGCGGCGGGCGTGGCGATGGCATAAATCAGGTTGACGTTGTCGCCCACAAACTTGTCGGCAATGGACTTACACGTGGACTGGTCGTTCTGGGCGTTCTTCTGGTCGATCTTGACCTTAAGGCCGCTCTCCTTGATGGCCTTGACAAAGCCATCGTTGGCGGCGTCGAGTGCGGAGTGCTCGGTGAGCTGCAGAACGCCGATGGTGTAGTCGGAACCGGCGGCAGCAGAGCCGGAACCAGAGTTGCCGCCGCATCCGGCGAGCGGGGCGAGCGCGAGCAGGCCGGCGGAGACCAGAAGGCTCCTGCGGCTGATGGTGATGTCCTTCATATCATTACCCCCAGTATAAAAATGGCTGGAAACACTGCACTGGGACAAAGTGCAAGTGGAACTATAGTAGCGCTGATGTCCATTTTTACAACAGCCTGGCGGGTTTTTTAATACAGAATCGGATGGGCGGTACGGGTAGTCGAATGGGCGGCGGAGGGCCTTATGCGGCGGAGGAGGCGTCGTCCTCGTCTAGGGCGGCGAAGAGCTTCTTGCCGTCGAGGAGACGTGTGGTGACGTTTCTCATTCGGCCAATCTCTACAGTACGCAACGTGTCATCGGCGCCTCGGGCGTCGTAGACCGTTCCCAGCAAATACGAGATGCCGTCTCGTTGCTTGATGGCAAAGGGACGGAGTGTCATCCGTGCTGCTTCGGTTTCGCCACGTGTCGTGACGCTCGAAATATCAAAACTCACCGTGGTTCCGTGGTCGATGGCCTGCTCGACGAGCTCGCACGTGTCGATGCGCTTGATGGGCGTGCGCGTTGCCTTGGTAGCCTTGCTGCCTGCGCTTGGAGCGGGTTCGGGTGTATCGAGGTAGCCGCGAACGTCGGCACTCGCTATGGCAACTAAGTGCTGCGCCATGCTCTTGCGGATAGCGATAGGCGTGGAGCGGTTGCGCATGACCATACCGTGGAGCCGGATGATCTCTTCGTCGGTGAGCGGACGGGTAAGAAGTTTGTAGCCCACGCCGCGCTTGTACTCAATTTCGTATCCGGCATGGCGAAGTGCGGAGATGGCGGTGTAGATGCTGCGCCGCGCCGCCGAGATGGGCATGCGGGCGGGGTCGTCGGGATGGGCGAGGCGCCGGATCAACTCATCGGAAAGCATGGCCTTGTCCTCACCGGTGTTTTCGCTTAATAGTTGCAGGATGCGAACGGCGCGATAGGCTGCCATCGAGGCGGCGCCCCTCGTCGTGGTCTCGTAAGTTTCAACAGCGGTTTCGGTCATGGCGCCCACGTCCTTTCCGTTTTGGGTGGCGACGGTATGGAGCCTAGGACGCGGGGCTTTCCCAGGGGTGCAGGACGCCCTGGGCGGTCGGTAGCCGTCGGCAAGCGGCGGGTCGAGTTTTCAACAGCCCTGCCCAACTGACCAAAAACTTGCCAAAAGCTTGACGGGTGCTGTTGAAAAAAAGCGCCCCTCGGCCGATGTCGAGAGACGCTTGTGCGATGAGCGTTGGAGTGTGGCGACGCGAGCTAGCGTCCGACGATTAGAAGTCGGCGTTGCCCACGGTGCGCGGGTGCGGCAGGACGTCGCGGATGTTGCCCACGCCGGTCAGATACATGACCAAGCGCTCGAAGCCCAGACCGTAGCCGGCGTGCTTGCAGGAACCGTAGCGGCGCAGGTCAAGGTAGTACTTGTACTGCTCGGGATTCATGTCCAGGTCTTTGATGCGGGCTTCGAGCAGATCCAGGCGCTCCTCGCGCTGGGAGCCGCCGATAATCTCGCCGATACCGGGAACCAGACAGTCGGCGGCGGCGACGGTCTTGCCGTCCTCGTTCATGCGCATGTAGAACGCCTTGATCTCGGCCGGGTAGTCGGTCACGAAGGTCGGGCGCTTAAAGTGCTCCTCGGTCAGGAAGCGCTCGTGCTCGGTCTGCAAGTCGATGCCCCAGCTGACGGGGTAATCAAACTGGTGGCCAGCAGCGACTGCCTGCTCCAGGATCTCGACGGCCTCGGTG
>CABTZA010000193.1 GCA_902489225.1 uncultured Collinsella sp. | reverse complement strand
TTGGCCACGACGATGCTCTCGTACAGGCCAAAGGCCGGCGTGGGAATAATGACCTCGTCGCCTGGGTTGAGCATAGCCATGAATGCTGCCGACAGGGCCTCGGTCGCACCGTCGGTCAGAATGACCTCGTCCGCCGAAAACGTAAGGCCCGCATCCCCCATGTAGGCAGATAACGCCTCACGCAGGGCGGGGCGACCGTTGTTGGGCGGATAGTGCGTGTCGCCGCGGTCCAGTGCGGCGGTCACCTCGGCGCTAATCACATCGGGCGTGGGAAAATCGGGCTCGCCGAGCGCGAGCGCGATGCACCCCGGATGCTGGGCGGCGAGCGCGTTAATCCGACGGATGCCGGAGGGCTTGAGCGTGGCAAGCGAGGTATTCATGGGCAGACGCATGGCGTTCCTTTCGTAAGGGTTGCACTAGGATAGCGCGGCGGGGCGCCACCAGACGGTGTAACCTAAACGGAAACCAACCGGAAAGGAGGCAGCATGGAGACGACCGCACGCGGCGATGTACCAAAAACACTGCAAACCATTGCGTATATCAGCATTCCCAATAGCGACGATCTTGAGTTTTTGCTCTGGGACCTGCAGGATGCCATCACCGCCTATGCACAGCTTTCCGGCACCGCACTCCCCCACCCGGTCGACTTGAAGGCAAATGACGCCGGCAGCGTTGCCGATGGCATCGTGCTGGCCATTGAAGATGTGGCTGACGATAAGACGTTGACAGCCATCGAGCAGGCGCTTGAGCGCTTTGGCGGTACGGGAACGCGTGTCTACGCCGCGATTCGAGCCGCACAACAGGGCACTGAGCAGGCGCGTGAGACCGCCGTTCGCCTGCACAAGGCATGTGAGCGCCATAACCAATTGTGGTGTGGCGGCGTTGCCATCTGCGCTGGCAGCGGCATTGCGGCGCTTCGTCGCTCCCCGCGCATGGGACTCTTGCGGCGACCGTTTTCGGAGGCCATGGACAAGCTCGTGGGCGCCGTTCGTATGGGGTGTTCCGTCGAACACGCGCAGAAGCTCAGTGGCGCCGCAACGGGCGGCGTCGACACCGACGGCATGGTGCGCGCCACGCCTGCACTGCCCACACCGATCTGGCACGCCGTTATGAGGCATCTTGCCGAGCACTCAAACTGCTAAATCGAAAAAGCCTGCCAATCAGCGGCGCCGCTCCAACGCTCGACAAGGCGTTCCAGACGCCACGCCGCATTGGTGGGACTTGTCGACGGCAGAACGATGGCCGGCAGCCCGGTGCGCTCTTGTAGATAGCGCTTGTAGAGCCGGCCAGCTGTACCACCGTTGCATATCACCTGCTCAATGGGAGCTGCGCCGGTAATGCGCTCGATATGTGCCGGCACAACGTTGCGGATGCTCGCGTCGCTCGAGCCCTTAATGTCGCAGCTCTCGATTGCATCCCACAGGGCCACGCCGCCGTTCAGCAGCATGGCCCGCTTGGCGGCAATGGAGGCATCGAGCGTCGCGGGCTCACCGCTTGCCAAAGGATCGCCCTCGTTGGGCGGCACAGGCATACCGAGGCACGTGGCCATCACACGCCAAAAGCGATTCTGAGGGTTGCCGTAATAAAAGGCATTAGCGCGCGACAGCACCGAGGGAAACGATCCGAGCACCAAAACGCGCGAGTGCTGGTCGAACACGGGCTCAAACCCATGCTCAATATGTTGATAGCCCTCGTCAGACGCTGCCATGGCCTAGGCCCTCAACAGATAGCGCACCTCGTAGGGCGCAAGCTCAAGGGAGCCCGCCAGCTCGACCGTGGGCACGCCGTCGGCAAGCAAATCGACAAAGGAGCCGTTGAGCTCGCCGGCGCCAAAGGTGTAAGGCTCGTCCACGGCGTTCACCGCCACGAGCACCGTCGCGTCGTCGCAGGCGCGCTCGAACAGCAGCTGCTTGTTCTGGATCACCACATTGCGATAGGCACCGTAGTTGAGAGCACGGGCCGCCGCGTCGTTTGCCGAGCGCAGGTGCGCCAGCTGCGTGATGAAGGCCGTCAGCTCGTTGGGCGCAGGCTCATCGAGCGCAGGGCGCAGCGCCCAGTCGCCATCGGGGCCGCCCTTTTCACCAGCAATTCCCCACTCGCTGCCATAGTAGACGCACGGAATGCCCGGCATGCCAAAGAGCATGCCATAGGCGGGACGCAGGCACGACTTGTCGGTGAGGATGCTCGCCAGGCGCGGCACGTCGTGGTTGTCGACAAACGACAGCAGGTGTTTGCCGCGGTAGATGCACCAGGGGTCGCCGCCAAACTGGCGATGCAGCGAATGGGCGATCTCGAACATGTTGACCGAGTTAAAGCTGGAGTACAGGCCCTTGTAGCACTCGTAGTTGGTGCAGGAGTCGAGCATCTCGTCGTTGACGATTTGGTTGTAGTCGCCGTGGAGCGTCTCGCCAATCAGCACAAAGTCGGGCTTGAGCTCACGGGTAAAAGCGTGCAGGCGGCGCATGAAGTCGCGGTCGAGCATATAGGCAACGTCCAAGCGCAGGCCGTCGACGCCAAAGACCTCGGCCCAGCGACGCACGGACTCAAGCAGGTAATTGACCACGGCGGGGTTTTGCAGGTTGAGCTTCACAAGCTCAAAATGGCCCTCCCAGCCCTCATACCAAAAGCCGTCGCCGTAGCACGAGTCACCGTCAAAGCTGATGTGGAACCAATCCTTGTACGGCGAATCCCACTTGCGCTCCTGCACATCGCGGAAGGCCCAAAAACCGCGGCCGACGTGGTTGAAGACGGCATCGAGCACCACGCGGATACCGTGGGCATGCAGTGTGTCGCACACGGCGGCAAAGTCGACATCCCCACCCAGGCGGCGGTCGATATGGCGCAGGCTGCGCGTATCGTAGCCGTGGCTATCGGACTCGAGCGGCGGGTTGATGAGCACAGTGCCAACGCCGAGTTCCTGCAGGTAGTCGGCCCATTTGGCAATCTTCATGATGGGCGCATCGGGGCTAGCTGTGGCATCGGCGGCCTGGGCGAGCTCATCCTCGGCAACAGGGGCGGCGTTTTCGCGCGGAGCTCCACAAAAGCCCAGCGGATAGATCTGATAGAACGTCGTCTCGTATGCCCACATAGCAACCTCCCGGTAAGCTCAACACAACGACATCTATTGTATGCCCAGCGTGCACCCCCTTCCCCAAAATAAGTTGCGGGGAAAAACGGGCTGTTTTCCCGGGTTTTTGGGGTAAAAAAACCGCATTTCACCCCCACCGATGAGGGG
>CABTZA010000192.1 GCA_902489225.1 uncultured Collinsella sp. | reverse complement strand
CCCATAATCTGGGCGGCATGCTCGCGCCCGGCCTTAAAGAAGCCAGAGAACTCCGAGATGCCCGGGCACGTCACGCATACGTCATAGGCGCCCTCGACCTGTTCGGTCCCATAGACAAACGACGCACCAGCAGCCTCGAGCGCACGCGTGGCGTCATTGGGCTCAGAGGTGCCGCCGCCATACACGGTAACGGCGCTTACGCGCTCGGGATGTGCCAGCGCCCAGCGGGCGACATCGAGACCGGATTTGCCCTGACCCAAAACGAGCAGGCTAAAGACATCAGCAAGAGGCATGAAAGACCACTATCCCAACTGGAAGAACAAAGCAAGGCCAACGGCACCAAAGGCCGCAGCGATAATCCAAAAACGGATGACGACCTTGGTCTCGGCCCAGCCCTTCTTTTCGAAATGATGATGGATGGGCGCCATAAGGAAGACGCGCTTGTGCGTAAAGTGGAAGTAGACAACCTGAATCATGACCGACAGGGTCTCAACGATAAACAGGCCACCGATGATGAGGGAGACGACCTCGGTGTTGGTCATGATGGACGTGCAGGCAAACGCGGCGCCCAGGGCAAGCGAGCCGGTATCGCCCATAAAGATGCTCGCCGGATAGCAGTTGAACCACAGAAAGCCCAAGCAGGCACCGGCACATGCGGTGCAGAAGATGGACAGGTTCACGTCTCCGTGCAAAAACGCCATGGCAGCCATGGCGAGCATGGCAATCATGGAGGTGCCGCCAGCAAGACCGTCAAGGCCATCAGTCAGGTTCACGGCATTAGAAAGACCGGCGATCATCAGCCAGCAAAAGACAATGTAGAGCCACGGGAACGAAAGGCCGCAGATAGTGGTCGAAAGAACACCGAGGTCAATCGTCAGGCCGCCGGGAAAACGAATCTCGGGGGCGACGCCGCGCCAGTTAACGGCAAGTACCGTAAAGGTGACACAGATAATGGTTAGACCGATCATCTTGGCATGGGGCGTCAGACCGAGCGAGCGCCCATGCGTAACGGAGGTCAGGTCGTCAATCAGGCCCAGCACGCCGGTCGCCAGCGTGGCGAGCAGCACGAGCACGAGCTCGGTGGTGAGCTTGCCCATCAGCAGACAGGTCAGCGAGATCGCGACGAGGATGACAACGCCACCCATGGTGGGCGTTCCCTGCTTAACCAAATGACGCTTGGGGCCGTCGGCACGAACCTGCTGGCCGATACCCTCGACCTTAAGCAGCTTGATCCACCACGGCATGAGCAGCAGCGCAATGGCAGCGGCGATGCCAAGCCCCAAAAAAGCCTGATACGTTGGATACGAGGGATTGCCGAACATGGGCTAGCACACACCTTCCACAAAGCGGTCGAGCTCAACAAAGCGGGAACCCTTGACCAGTACAACATCATGTTTTTCAAGCGCGCCGCCCATGCGGTCGAGCACCTGCTGATAATCGGAGAACACCTGGATACGATCCTCGTCCATGCCCATCATGCGCGCGGCATCGGCCATAAGCTGGGCCAGCTCACCACCCACGCACGCCAGCATGTCGAGCTTCTTGGCGGCGGCATAGGCGCCCACGAGTTCATGCATGCGAGGGGCCTCATCGCCCATCTCGCCCATCTCGCCCAAAATCGCCATGCGAGACCCCGTACACGAAAGCGAGCACAGTAGATCGAGGCCAGCAGCCATGGATTCGGCACTGGCGTTATAGGAATCGTCGATGACGCGGGCACCGCTCTTGGCGCGCTTGATCTCCTGGCGGTGACCGGTGATCGTGAGGCCCCTAAAAGCAGCGTCGATCTGCTCGGGCGTCACGCCCAAGCGATAGGCAACCGCGGCGGCCTTAACGGCATTAGGAACGGACTGCACGCCGGGGATGGCAAGCATGGTATCGATTGTCTCACCCTGGCCAAAATCGAGCGTAAAGACCGGACGGCCCTCGTCATCAACACGAATGTCGCGGGCACGGACCTCATCATCGTCCGAGACGCCGGCCAGCATCACGTCGATACCAGCAGGCTGGGCGAACGTATCGCGAATGAACGGCGTAAAGTCGTCCTCGCCGCCCAAAACCAGCAGCGGCAAGAAGTCGCCAGCGGCGCGCATACCCTGGACAATCTCGGCCTTAGCGCGGGCGATGTTCTCGCGGCTACCCAAAATGCCGATATGAGAGGTACCAATCTTGCTCACGATGGCAAGGTTGGGATTGGCGGACTGGGACAGGCGCTCGATCTCGTGGAAATGGTTCATGCCCATCTCGAGTACCAGGACCTCGGTATCGGCCGGAGCGGAAAGCACCGTGAGCGGCATGCCGATCAGGTTATTGAAATTGCCCTTGGTGGCCCAGACACGATAGCGCTTGGCGAGCACGGCGGCGAGCACGTCCTTGGTCGTCGTCTTGCCAATGGAACCGGTAATACCAACGACCAGGCAGCCGAGCTCCAAACGGTACGTGTGCGCCAAACGCAGCAGAAAGTCCTCGGGATCATCGGTCAGCAGGATGGCACAGCCCTTGTCCTGCGCCAGCGAGACCAGCTCGGCCTCGGGCTCACGCGTCATTACGACGGCGCCGGCACCCGACTGGACGGCACGGGAAGCAAAATCATTGCCGTCGACGTTTTCACCGGGAAAGGCGACGAAAATCGCCCCTTCCTCGACCTGACGCGAGTCGATAACGCACCCGCGGCATACCCGATCGGCTTCTCCCGTCACGGTTCGGGCCCCTGTTGCGGCCGCGAGGTTGTTGACGGCGATCTCTATCATTGCAGCTCCCCTGTAAACCTAATAATGCTATCGGCGTATTGTATCCCAGCGCCGCGCATGCGTGGTGCAGGGCATGTGAACACCCCTCATATGGGACAACAAACCACGCCCCAAAGATTGTAACCCCCTACCTCGTGTGCGGAATACCCAGCACGTCGAGTGCGTTGGCCATAATGGACTGGAACGGCACCGCAGCGGCATCTGAGCCGCTCGGCGTTCCGTCGAGCGTGATATAGCACAGCACCTTGGGCGATTGTGCCGGTGCAAAGCCCATAAAGGACGACATGTAGTTCTCCTTGAGGTAGCCGCCGTTCTCGTCGGCTCGTTCGGCCGTACCGGTCTTACCCGCCACGTCATAGCCGTCAACTGCGCCGCCAACGCCTATGCCTTCGGACACGACCGTCTGCATGCATGATGTCACCTGGGATGCGGCGTCCTCAGAAATCGCGCGCGCGCCTTCGCCCCAGTCCTTCTCATCGCCTTTGCTGGACTTATAGAAGTGCGGGGTCATCATCACGCCGCCGTTGGCGATGCCGCCCACGGCACGTGCGATCTCAATCGGCGAGACGGACAGCGCCTG
>CABTZA010000191.1 GCA_902489225.1 uncultured Collinsella sp. | reverse complement strand
GCGCACAACGGTACTCTGGTCAACACCGACGAGCTGCGCCGCCAGCTGATCGAGCTGGGCGTGCCGTTCCTCTCCAATTCGGATTCCGAGGTCGCGACCAAGCTTATCGGCTACTTTACCCAGCGTACGGGTCATCTGCGCGAGGGCATTCGTAAGACCATGGAGCTCGTGCGCGGCGGCTACGCCATGACGCTCATCAACGAGCAGGCGCTCTACGCATTCCGCGATCCGCACGGCATTCGCCCGCTCGTGCTGGGCAAGCTGGTGGACGAGGGTCTGGACCAGGCCGATGCCGCATCCGTTTCGCAGTTGCCGTCGCAGGACGGCGCCGCGACGGTCGACGCCACCACCCATGTCACGCGCGCCGGCGGCTGGGTCGTTGCCTCCGAGACGTGCGCGCTCGACATCGTGGGTGCCGAGTACGTCCGTGACGTCCGTCCCGGCGAGATCTTGCGCATCAGCGCCGAGGGTCTGGTATCCGAGCAGGGCGTGCCTGCAGCCGAAGAGCCCGCTAACTGCATCTTTGAGCAGGTCTACTTTGCCCGCCCCGACTCCATCATGAACGGCAAGAGCGTTTATGCCTGCCGTTACGACATGGGTCGTCAGCTGGCACATGAGGAGCCCGTCGAGGCCGACCTGGTCATCGGCGTTCCCGACTCCGGCCTGCCGCCCGCGGAGGGTTATTCGCACGAGAGCGGCATTCCCTTTGGCGAGGGCCTCATCAAGAACCGCTACGTGGGCCGTACGTTTATCGAGCCTACGCAGGAGTTGCGCGCCATGGGCGTGCGTATGAAGCTTAACCCGCTGCGCGACAACATCGAGGGCAAGCGCCTGGTCGTCATCGACGACTCCATCGTGCGTGGCACCACCATGGTGCAGCTCGTCAAGATGCTGCGCAACGCCGGCGCCAAGGAGATTCATATCCGCATCAACTCGCCCGAGGTCATCTGGCCGTGCTTCTACGGTATCGATACCGACGTACAGTCGCAGCTTATCAGCGCCAACAAGACGGTCGACGAGATTTGCGAGTATATCGGCGCCGATTCGCTGGCCTTCCTTTCGGTCGAGGGCCTGCTGAAGGTCATGCCCAAGGGCGGCTACTGCGATGCGTGCTTTACCGGCCGTTATCCCGTGGCGATTCCCGAGAGCTTTGGCCGCGACAAGTTTATGGAGGGCTTTAAGCCCCGCAACTTGGATAAGCCGCTGCACTTTGACGACGACGCCGTGGTCGAGAAATACGACGACCGCAGCTGGGAAGAGAAGCACGGCGAGGCCTAAAACCTGCCATGTAGGGACAGGTTTATTTTGGTAGGTTTTACCTGCTGTTTTGTTGATATGACGGCGCGTGCTGTTATGGCGCGCGCCGAAATGAACGCAACTATGAGCACCGTTTGGCGCCCGCGCGGCGCCACGGTAGTGGGAGAGGAAGGCTCAGATGAGCGACAGCAAGCATGTGACGTATGAGGATGCCGGCGTCGATACCGCTGAGGGCGGCCGCGCCGTCGACGCGATTAAGCAGATGGTCAAGGACACCAATCGCCCCGAGGTTATCGGCGGCATCGGCGGCTTCGGTGGCCTGTTCTCGGCTGCCGCGCTTAAGGATATGGAAGACCCGATCCTGATCAGCGGCACCGACGGCGTGGGCACCAAACTCGTGCTCGCCCAGATCATGGACCGTCATGAGACGGTGGGCCAGGACCTGGTCGCCATGTGCGTCAACGACATTCTGGCTTCGGGCGCCGAGCCGCTGTTCTTCCTGGACTACGTTGCCATCGGTCACATCGAGGCCGAGCACATGGCAAAGATCATCAAGGGTGTGGCCGACGGCTGCAAGCTCGCGGGCTGCGCGCTCGTTGGTGGCGAGATGGCCGAGCACCCGGGCGTCATGGCTCCGGCCGACTACGACCTCGCCGGCTTTACCGTGGGCGTCGTCGACCGTCCCAAGATGCTCGACCCCGCAAACGTCCGCCCCGGCGACGTGATCTTGGGCCTGCCTTCCACTGGCGTGCACTCCAACGGATACTCACTCGTGCGCAAGGTCATCGGCGTCGACGGCATTAAGCCGGGCACGCCCGAGGCCGCCGCTAAGGCCGAGGAGCTGAGCCGTCCGCTCGAGGAGCTCGGCGGTGCATCGCTGGCAGACGCTCTGCTGGCCCCCACGCGCATCTACGTCAAGCCGATCCTGGAGCTGCTGCGCGGCGGCGCCAACGTGCACGCCATCGCCCACATCACTGGCGGCGGTATTACCGAGAACCTCAACCGCGCGCTCGCCGACGACGTCGACGCCGTGGTCACCCGCAACGGTGCCGAGATGGGTTGGGACGTTCCGCCCGTCATCACCTACGTGTCGCGCCAGGCCGAGCTTGCGCCCAACGAGGCATGCAAGACCTTCAACATGGGCGTTGGCCTGTGCCTGATTGTCGCCCCCGAGGACGAGGCCGCGGTTACCGAGGCCCTGGTCGCGCTGGGCGAGAAGCCGTTCCGCGTGGGCGAGTGCGTCGAGGGCTCCGGTAAGGTCGTGTACTCCGATGAGCGCTAACGAGCAGATGGCTGCTGCCGAGGGCCTGGGCTTTGTGCCCTACGCCCGTCCGACCGGCACCGATACGGCCGAGCCGCTCAAGATCGGTGTGCTCATCAGCGGTTCGGGCACCAACCTGCAGGCGCTGATCGATCTGATCGCCGCCGGTAAGCTCAACGCCTCGATTGAGCTTGTGGTGTCGAGCCGTCCTTCGGCTAAGGGTTTGCAGCGCGCTGAGCGCGCGGGCATCCAGACGCTCACGCTGTCCAAGGATGTCTATGCCGACCCTATTGCCGCCGACGAGATCATCGCGCACGAGCTGCTCGAGCGCGGCTGCGAGTATGTGGTCATGGCCGGCTACATGCGCATGGTGCACACACCGCTGCTGGCGGCGTTTCCCAACCGCGTGGTCAACTTGCATCCGGCGCTGCTGCCGAGCTTTACCGGTGCCCATGCGATCGACGACGCGTTTGCGCGCGGCGTCAAGGTAACTGGCGTGACCGTGCATTTTGCCAACGAGATCTACGACAACGGTCCCATCATCGCCCAGCGTGCGCTGGCTGTTGAGGAGGGCTGGGATGTCGACACGCTCGAGGAGCACATCCATGCGATTGAGCACGTGCTGTATCCCGAGGTCGTGCAAATGCTCGCCGACGGCCGCGTTCACGTGCTGGAGAGCGGCAAGGTGGCAATTGACGCGCCTCGCGGCTAGCGACGCACAGTACAATTTAGCCGAGTAGTCAGGGTGGTCATTGGCGCCAAGGCGCACGTGGCCACCCTTTGTTTTGGGTAGTCACCTGCGACGTTCTTTAACGACTAGTCATT
>CABTZA010000190.1 GCA_902489225.1 uncultured Collinsella sp. | reverse complement strand
TTGGGGACGTTCTTAAACGACTAGTCATTAAAGAACGTCCCCAATGACTATGAAAGGTATCCATGGAAACGATCATCAACGTCGACGATGTCTCGTTCTCCTATGGCACGCAGACCGAGCAAGCGCTCAGCCACATCTCGCTCAGCGTGAACAAGGGAGATTTCATCGGCATCATCGGACCCTCGGGCGCCGGCAAGTCCACGCTTGCCGCCTGTCTGTCGGGCGCCGTGCCCCACCACTACACCGGCACGTTCTTTGGGTCCGTCATGGTCGACGGCCACGACACCTGCGAAGTCTCGCTCACCGACGTGTCGCAAATCGTCGGCAGTGTGCTGCAGGATATCGACACGCAGATGGTCGCTTCGGTCGTCGAGGACGAGATGCTCTTTGGCCTCGAGAACTTTGGCGTTCCCCACGACCAGATCAAGCAGCGCGTGAGCGAAACTCTCGAGACCGTCGGCATCAGCGACCTGCGCGACCGCGAGATCGCCACCCTCTCGGGCGGACAGAAGCAAAAGGTAGCCATCGCCGCCATCCTCGCCATGCGTCCGCGCGTCTTGGTTCTCGACGAGCCCACCGCGGCACTCGACCCCGCCAGCTCCACGTTGGTCTTCGAGACGCTGCGTGAGGCAAACCGCGCACTTGGAATCACCATCGTCGTCGTCGAGCAAAAGGTCGCCCTGCTCTCGGAGTACTGCAACCGCGTGCTCGTGCTCAACCATGGCGAAATCGCGCTGCAGGGCGAGCCACACGAGGTCTTCGCGCATACCGACGAGCTCCGTGCCATCGGCGTCGACTGCCCTCGCGTCACGCGTATCTTCAATAGCCTCGAGGCCGATGGCCTGGTAAGCGGTACCCCCTGCTTGGATGTCGATGAGGCCGAGCGCATGATTTCGGGCATCGTCGACCCCGCACACGCGGCTATCGAAGCCCAGGCACCCGCCGGTTCCCCGCATGCACCGTCGTTGCGTCCTCATGCCAAGGACGCCGAACCCGTACTCACCTTCGACCATGTTGAGTTTGCCTATCCCAATGGCGGCGCCGCCGTACACGACCTTAGCCTGACGCTCTATCCCGGCGAGCTCGTGGGCATCGTCGGCCAAAACGGCGCCGGCAAGACCACGCTCACCAAACTGCTCACAGGCCTGCTTAAGCCCGCCTCGGGCAGCGTGCGCGTCACGGGACTGGATACCGCAGCCGTTCCCACGAGCCGCATCGCTCGCGAGGTCGCGACCCTCTTCCAAAACCCCGACCGCCAGATCTGCAAGGACACCGTGCTCGACGAGGTCGCCTTTGGCCTGGAGCTTGCCGGCATCGACCGTGCCGAGGCGCTGCGTCGCGCCCAGCTCGTCATCGACCGCTTTGGCTTGCCGGCCGACGAGGCGCCCTTCTCGCTCTCGCGCGGTCAGCGACAAATGGTGGCGCTTGCCTCCGTCGTAGTGGTTGAGCCCAAGATCGTCGTGCTCGACGAGCCCACGAGCGGCCTTGATTACCGCGAGTGCATGACCGTCATGGAAACGGTGCGCACCATGGCCGAGCGCGGTTGCGCCGTTATCATGGTCTGCCACGATATGGAAGTCGTCTCCGACTTTGCCGAGCGCATTGTGGTAATGGCCGACGGTCGCATCCTCGACCGCGGCCGCACGCACGAGCTATTCTCGAACATCGATCTCATGCGGCGTGCCTACGTGGAGCCTCCCCAGGTTATTGAACTCTCGCACCGTCTGGCATCTTCCGTCTCGCCCGCTTTTGCGCAGGTGAGCGAGGTCACCGATGTCGTTCGAATTGCCAAGGAGATGGTCCACCGTGGTTAACGTCATCGACTACATGCCGGGCGATACGCTGCTGCATCGCCTGAATCCCGTCGTCAAACTGGGCCTCGCCGCCGCCATCATCGTCGGCATCTTCTTGTCCGACACCTACGTGGCGCTGCTGGGCTTTTTGGCACTCACCCTTGCGCTGGGTGCCTATGCCGGCGTCGTCGACCGTCTGTTCTCGCTGCTCAAGTTGCTGATTCCGCTCGCGCTTATCATGCTGGTGCTCCAGCTGGCCTTTATGCGCGATGGCAACGTGGTGTGGGGCTTTATCACCGACACGGGTCTCATCACAGGATCGAAGGCCTGTCTGCGCCTGCTGGGTGTGGCGTTACCACTCATCCTCATGCTCATGGTGACCAAGCTCAACGACCTTGCCAACGCCTGCGTCGAGGTGCTGCACGTGCCGTATCGCTATGCCTTCACCTTTACCACGGCGCTGCGCTTCGTGCCGGTGTTTGGTCAGGAGATGAACGCCATCATGGAGGCGCAGACCGCACGCGGCGTCGAGTACGACACCAAGAACCCCATTAAGAAGCTTAAGCTCATGCTGCCACTGTGCGTGCCGCTGCTCATCTCAAGCGTGGGCAAAACCGATGCCACAGCCTTGGCGGCAGAACAACGCGGCTTCTATCTGCGTACGCGCGCCAGCTCGTACAAGCGCTACCCCATCAAGGGCCTAGACATCGCCGTGCTCATCGTCAGCATCGCCCTCATCGCCATCGGCTTCCTGTTCTAGTTCACTACCGACAGCAACCGCCCAACGCAAAAGGCCTCGGCTCGCACCAAACGAGCCGAGGCCTTTACTGTTTCACCAGATAAAACCTACCAATATTAACCTGTCCCTTTTTGGCAGATCGGAAGCTAGAGGCGGTAGGGGGCGCCGCTGCGAATGATGGATTCACGCACCAGGACGTCCATGGCGTCGAGAGTAATCTCGGGCATCTCGCGGTACTTCTGCAGCACCGAGAGCTCCGTGCAGGCCAGGATGACGCGGTCGCAGCCGCTGCGGGCGAACTCCCACATCACGCGGTCGAACTTGTCCATATCGGGCTCGCGTCCGGCCTTCACGTCGTCGTAGATGAGCGACATCACGTCGGCCTGACGCTTCTCGCTGGGGTAGACGACCTCGACGCCCGCAGCCTCGCATTCGCGCCCATAGACGCCCGCGCCCACGGTTCCGTCGGTGCCCATGATGCCGATCTTGCGCACCGGCTCTGCCGGCATGCTTAGGTTGGGATCGAACTCGCACTCCCCCATCACCGCACCGGCCAGAGCATAGCGCACCGACTCGCGCGGCATGTGGATAATCGGCACCGTCGTAAACGACTGGATCTGATCGTAGAAGTAGTGTGACGTATTGCAGGGAATGGCAATGTGCGCACAGCCCAGCGATTCGAGCGCCTGGGCGCACTCCTTCATGGTCGCCAGCAGCTCGGCATGCTCACCGGTCTTGATGGCCAGCGTGCGGTCGGGCATGGTCGACTTGGAAAGCACCACCATGTCGATATGTTCCTGGTCGCACGTAGCGGCCGTATGGCGCACCACC
>CABTZA010000189.1 GCA_902489225.1 uncultured Collinsella sp. | reverse complement strand
GGCCCGACTTTGATCGTTGGGGCCTTGTCGACGCCATTTTGGCCTATCAGGGCCGTGACCGTAGGTTTGGTGGTCTGAGCAAGACCGAGGAGGCTTAATCGTGTCCGATCGTCCCAAGGCATCTGCTCCCAAGACGCCTGCGCGCAAAGCTGCCACTGCGGGAGCGCCCGCAGCGAAGAATGGCACCGGTTCGTGGCTTGCCAGCTTTATCACCCGTGCCGCCGCCGGTATCGTCTATGCCGTTGTCTTTATCCTGTGCCTGGTTTTGGGTATTGTGCCCACGGCCATCTTTGTTTCTGTCATGAGCGGTCTGTGCTGCTATGAGTTTTTCCGTATGACGAGGCTCGATGGCAAGATGGCTAACGAGCGCATGGGTATCGCTGCCGCCGTACTCTTTCCGCTGTCGGCGTTGGGCGATTCGATGTTGCTGAATGCCCTGCTTTTTGCCCTGATGCTCGCTGTGGGCATTTGGTATGTTTGGTCGCCGCGTACCCGCATCTCTGATGTGGCCGTGACGCTCATGGGTCCCATCTACACTGGCTTTATGCTGTCGGCTATCGTGCTGCTGCGCGATGCCGTGCCCGGTTTTGCCGGCGCCCTGCTTTCGGTGGGCGTTTGCGCGTCCCTTTGGGTCTCCGATTCGTTTGCCTACATCGTGGGTAGCCGTATCGGCAAGCACAAGATGGTTCCCAAGATCTCTCCCAAAAAGAGCTGGGAGGGGTTTGTCGGCGGCATCCTGGGCTCGGTTTTGATTTGGCTCATCCTGTGGGCGACGCACTTCTACAAGCTCAGCCTGCCCTATGCGCTGCTGTGCGGCGTGGTCGTGTCCGTCCTGGGCGTTATCGGAGACCTCATCGAGTCGCGCATCAAGCGCGGTGTGGGCGTTAAGGATTCCGGTAACCTTATCCCGGGCCACGGCGGCATGCTCGATCGTAGCGATTCGCTTATCTTTGGCTGCATTACCGCGCAGCTGCTTTTGATGATCGGAGGCGTGCTGTAATGTCCTTCCAGACGACGTATGGCCCCGATGGACGTCTCCGTGTTGCCATCCTGGGTTGTACGGGCTCTATCGGCACCCAGGCGCTCGATGTGTGCCGCCAGCATGCCGATCGCCTGCAGGTGACGGCGCTATCCGTTAACTCCAGTACCTCCGAGCTCGTTGCCGCTGCCCGCGAGTTCTCGGTTCCGGCGGTTGCCGTGGCCGATGTCGCTCATGGCGATGACGCCGTGCTGCAGGAGTTGCCCGAGGGAACGAAGCTCGGCGTTGGCGCGCAGGCGGTTTGCGAGCTCGCGCGTCGCGACGATGTCGACTGCGTGCTTGTCGCTATTGTGGGTGCCGCCGGTCTCGAGGCGAGCCATGCGGCCTTGACCTCGAATAAGCGTCTTGCCCTTGCCAACAAGGAGTCCCTCGTCGTCGGTGGCGACTTGCTTATGCCGTTGGCGCAACCGGGCCAGCTTATTCCAGTCGACTCTGAGCACTCCGCCATCTACCAGTGCTATCTGGGGGAGGACCCGCGCGAGGCTCATTGTATTTGGCTCACCTGCTCGGGCGGTCCGTTCTTTGGCCGCACGCGCGACGAGCTCAATCGCGTGACGCGTGCCGATGCCCTCGCACATCCCACGTGGGCCATGGGCGCCAAGATCACCATCGACTCCGCTACCCTCATGAACAAGGGCCTGGAGCGCATTGAGGCCATGCATCTGTTTAACTGCGGCCTCGATTTCATTAACGTGGTCGTGCAGCGTCAGTCCAAGATTCACTCTATGGTCGAGTTCGCCGACGGCTCCGTGATGGCGCATCTCGGTGCTTCCGACATGCGTATTCCCATCCAGTTCGCGTTCTCGTATCCCGAGCGTTGGGATACCCCGGCGCCTCGTATCGATTTCCGCGAGCTGGGGCAGCTCACGTTTGATGCTGCCGACATGGATACCTTCCGCTGTCTGGCACTGGCCGAGCGTGCCGGCAAGACGGGTGGCACCATGCCGTGCGTGCTCAATGCCGCCAACGAGGTCGCTGTCGATGCCTTCCTGCACGATGGCTGCAGCTTTACCGATATCGATCGCATTGTAGAATCCTGCATGGATGCCCACGATATGCAGGCGGTCGATTCGTTTGAGCAGCTTCGCGACATCGATGCGTGGGCGCGTGAAAAGGCTGCGCAGGTGCTCGCCGCAACCCGTTCCTAACCCATAAGGATTGCTTTTTCGTTTTATGGATACTGTTCTGAGCGTTCTCTCATCGGTCTTTTGGGGCCTGCTGATGCTTTCCGTCCTCGTGTTTTTGCACGAGGGCGGCCACTTTTTGGCGGCGCGTGCCTGCGGCGTCCGTGTGACCGAGTTCTTTTTGGGCCTGCCGTGCCGCTTTGACATCCATTACACGTCGCGTCGCATTGGAACCAAGTTTGGCGTGACCCCGCTGCTGCTGGGTGGCTACGCTGCCATCTGCGGTATGGATCCGACCGACGTCTCCTGCGCCGATCGCGTGCTCGCGGCTATCTATCGTCATGGTCGCGTGACCGTGGCCGACCTTGCTGTCGAGCTCGAGCTATCCGAGGAGGTTGTGCTCGAGGCATGCGCCTTGCTCTTGGGTTGGGGCTCTATCGCGCCTTGGTATGAGGAAGGGGAGAAGCCCTCGCCGAGCTACTATCCCACCAAGTATCAGACGCTGCCGCGAGACGCGGCGGGTTACACCACCTTTGACGGCCGCCGTTTCGATCGAGAACATGCGACTACCGAGGGCGATGTGTGGGAGCTGCCGTGCGGCGAGGCTGATTTCTTGGCGCAAGAGCGCTCGCACACTTATCTGGGCCAGGGTTTTCTCAAGCGCGCCTTTATGCTGCTCGCGGGCATTCTCGTCAATATCCTGACGGGCTTTTTGCTGCTTATGAGCATCTACTCTATTGCGGGTGTCACCGTGCCGATGGATACCAACGTGATTGGTCAGGTTGACGAGGGGTCTATTGCCGCCAAGGCGGGTATCGAGGGCGGCGACGCGATCCTTTCGGTTGACGGAGTATCGTGCTCTACCTGGATGGACGTTTACGATGCTATCGGCAAGGCCGCCGGTAAGGACGATATCGCCATTGAGTATGAGCGCGACGGCAAGCAGCATTCGACCTCGGTTGCGCTCAAAGAGGACGAGCGCCTAGGTGTGTATGCCTCTACGCAGGTGGTCCGTTTAGACCCCATCACGTCGGCTCGCCTTTCGTTCTCCTATGTCGTGCAGACAGCGGAGGGCGTGATGCGCCTGCTCCAGCCGCAGCATACGATGGAGATTCTCGATCAGTCTTCTTCGATTGTGGGCATTAGCGTTATGTCTTCACAGGCTGCTGCTGCCGGCCCTGCCACGTTCCTTTCGTATGCCGCCTTCTTTTTGTTAAAACTTGGCTTTATGAACCTGCTGCCCCTCCCACCACTCGAGGGCGGCACACTGGTCCTCGAGATC
>CABTZA010000188.1 GCA_902489225.1 uncultured Collinsella sp. | reverse complement strand
CAGATGATTGCCGGCGAGGTTATCCGCCAGATCAGTGGCCGCGGCACCGAGCGCGTACGCGCCGACGGCCAACGCCTGGACTAGCGGAGCGCACCGAGATGGAGCCCCGGTTATTTGATGCACACTGCCATCTTGATTTGATGACTTACCCGAATGCCGTTGCTGACGAAACTGCGGCTATAGGGCTGGGGGTCTTTGATTGCGGGATCGACCCACGCGACTTCGCGGCAGCAAAAAAGCGGGCCAGCCGTTACCCAAACATCATCGCTGGCGTTGGGCTCCACCCCTGGTGGCTCGCCGACGGCCGCTGCGGTCCTGCCGAAGTCAATCTGCTTTGCGAAATTGTTGCCCAAGAGCGCTACATTGGCGAGGTGGGACTCGACTTTTCCGCGCGCTTTGCCGGAAGGGAACCACTTCAAATACAGGCACTTGACCGGCTCTGCGATGCGCTCGTGCAGCATCCTCTTGCCGAGCGCGTGATATCAATTCACGCCGTTCGTTCGGCAGGAACCGTACTGGATATCCTCGAATCGCACGGATTGCTCATCCCAAGCCCCGACTCCCCCGCTATCATCTTCCACTGGTTTAGCGGTACTTCGGACGAACTCGTCCGCGCGCGTAATGCGGGCTGTTATTTTTCCGTCAACGAACGCATGCTCGCATCTAAACGAGGACGCGAATACGTACGACAAATTCCACTCGATCGTTTACTGCTCGAGACCGATGCACCAGCGGAGGCAAACGCAGAAATAAGCGCACAGTCACTCATCAGATCGCTCGAAAGCACCTCAGAACACGTCGCCTCGCTCAAAAAATGCGACGCAAAGCATATTGAGTCGGCGGTTTTAGCGAATGCACACTCTGTTTTTAGCCTTCGCTAACCCCTGTGGTCAAAAAACGTCAAATATGAGTACTGCTAGCGAAATGGATACATTACTCTGAGCTTTCCGACCACCAGAATAATCTACGATTGTCCATTAACTAACACTTTTACAGTCACTCATCCTGCATTTTCGCAATCTTAAACCCCTCCAAACGCTCAAATCACGTCTGAAGGGGTCGATTTTACTGCGACTAAATTAGTCACAGTACTCATATTTGGCTTTTTTAACCACCGAGTCACGGGAAGGCACCAATACAGCTCCCCGGGACAGCTCGGCTATTCGACGATTGGTGCTCCGTGGCCCCAAGAACCTTCCATGCCGCACACGGTCGAGGCAAACCCGGCAGCAAAGTCGAGCGCGCGCTCGATGGCCTCGGCGCCATCCTCACCACGCTTGGCGGAATCGAGATAGCACATCAAAAACGAGGTGAGGAACGAGTCGCCCGCCCCCATGGTGTCCTTCATGTCCGTTACCGGTTTAGCCAGCTGGCGGTAATAACGCTCGCCGTCGTAAGCAATGCAGCCCTCGGCGCCCGCCGTAGCCGACACAAAACGCGGACCCAGGCCCTTCACCCATGCCAGACGCTCGCGAATCTCGTCCTCACTCGCAGCATCCGCCGCACTAAAGAAAGCGAAATCGACGTAGGGCGCAATCTGCTCGTAGTACTCGTCGGTGGAGTCGTCCGAAAAGTCAAAAGAGACCGTGACGCCCGCAGCCTTCAACTTGGGCAGCTCGCGCTCGGTAAAGCAATAGTTGCCCGAATGAACCACATCGAACTGCTTCATGTACGCAAGATCAAAGCGATCGAGGACATAGCGCGCATCGCCACGGATACCTCCCTCGTTGGAACCGAGGAAGACACGGTCACCGTCGACGACGGTCACGCGAGCCGCTCCGTTCTCGCCAATCATCTGCTCGCACTTGTCAAGCTCGATACCCTCATCCTCGAGGCTTGCAATGACATGCTCGGCAGCGGCGTCATTGCCAAAAATGCCCATGTATGCGGAGCGTGCGGCACCGCATTTCTTGGCATAAACGGCGAAGTTCACCGCATTGCCGCCAGGATACATGGTGTGGATATGCTCGTAGCGATCGACGACGTTGTCGCCAAATCCGAGCGCGTTAACGTTAAATGCCATGGCCTTTGTCCCTTCTAGTACTCGACAACACCCATATAGCGACGGAAATCGGGGTCGTGATCAAACACCTTGCCGCGTGCAGCACGCAGCTCGCAGTTCATGGCGTAGAACAGCACCGGGTCCAGATAGGCACGGACGCTCGCCGGCACGGCTTCCATACCGTACTCCTTGGCATCGAGCACCATCAGCGTATCGGTATGCGTCTTAAGGAACGCCAGGGCGCGCTCGTCCATAGCGCGGCACTCGCTGGAGCCCATCTGCAGGAAGTAAAAAACGCCATCCTGAGTAGCCTCGAAGGGGCCATGGAAGTACTCGGCAGAGTGGATGTAGCTGCAGTGCTGCCACTGCATCTCCATAAGAGAGCAGATAGCGAAACCGTAGGTCTGGCTAAAGTTGGGACCGCTGCCCAGAATATAGAAGAACTCGTGCTCCTGGCAAAGCTTGGCAAAACGATCGCCCAGCTCGGCATTTACCTTCTCGCGTGCCGGGGGAAGAATCTTATCCATCTCGGCGATACCGGCATACATATCGGCAAGATCGGCGTAGCCCTCCTGCTGATCGAGCAGCTCGGCCGCAAGCGACAGCGAAATACCAGCGGGGACCTCGGCCTGCGGCACGCCCTCGCCCCACGGGTAGACCCACGTGGTCCACTTGCCGGAGTCAATCTTGGATCCAGCGTTGTCGGTCTGGGCGATCACCGTAGCACCGGCAGCAAGGGCAATCTCGCAGCCCTCGACGACCTCCGGGGTGTTGCCGCTGTGGCTGCAAGCGATGACCAGGGACTTCTCGCCCAGACGACGCGGACGCATGATATCGAACTCGCGAGCCGTATAGATATACGAAGTGAAGGTGGTTGCCTCGCGCTGCAGAAGCTCATGAGCCGGAATCAAATCGATCATGGAGCCACCGCAAGCAATCCAGTAGACGCTGTCGAACTTGCCCTTCTCGGCAATTGCCTCTTTGATCAGATCGTGTGCGTTCATATCCAGTTCCTTTCTTATTTGGCCCGCAATCAATGACGTTGGTTGCGTGGCCGATGGTTGTTTTAGTCAATCAGATATTTCTCGAATGCGGCCATGTTCTTGGCATCTGCCGCCGCCGGGTCATCGTAGTAACGACCGTCCGTGATTTCCTGGCCCAACATGCCATCGAAACCATGGGCGTTGAGCGTGGCGACGAAGGCATCCATATCGTGCTTGCCGTCACCCCAGACCAGATGGCCATAGGGATCGCCGTCGATAAAGTGCATCTCGTGGATCGCACCGTCGCCAAATGCGGCAAACCAGTCCTCGAGCGACTCACCCGCAACGCCCATTGCGGTCGTATCGACCATAGGCTGCAGGTACGGACTCGCGACCTCATCAATCATGCGCTTAGCATCGGCGACGGTCGTCACAAGGTTGCTCTCCTCGGGACGCAGGCT
>CABTZA010000187.1 GCA_902489225.1 uncultured Collinsella sp. | reverse complement strand
GTGGACAGCGTGACGATCCACAGCAGCGCGTAGCCAAACTGCGAGCCCGCGGCCATATTGGAGGCCCAGTTGCCCGGGTCGATAAAGCCGACGGTCACGAGCAGCCCGGGGCCGACATGCCGCGCAATGTCTAGGCCTCCGTGACCACCGGTGCGCCGGGAGCCAAAGTGTTGTTTGAGATGGTTGAGCATGGTGCGCTCCTGCGTGCCGTTTGCTTGACGCCGCAAAGGATACCCGTTTTAGGCCAAAAAGTTAACCGTGACTAACAAAATTGTTGTATTTGAATAGGATGGTGAAAGGGAGTTGCCGAAATGTCTTGATCTGTAACGACTAGGGATGGAAATTGGGTCTAGGTGTTACAGATCAAGACAGGAAGAAATGGTCCTATGGAAAATCTCGATCTGTAACAGTTAGCTGCAAAAACCGGCCCTTCGTGTTACAGATTGAGATAAACCAAAACTGTCCTGCAGAAAATCTCAATCTGTAACATCTAAGCGCCAAAATCGGCTCCTCCTGTTACAGATTGAGATGTTTGAAGCGGTGAGTTTACAGGTCGAACTTGGGCCCTTGTTGCCGTCCTTGAGGTCGGCGGTGTCCACTCGTAGGGCGTGCGTTACGCGATTGTTTCGAAACGGGTGGGAAACACAACGGGTCGGCGATGCTCCTAGTATGCCTATTCAACTGACTGTCTAAATATCTAGGGGAGGATCGCGATGCAGGCAGATTCCGCTCAGCAGCAGGGCCTTTATCGCCCCGAATTCGACCACGATGCATGTGGCATCGGCGCGCTTGCCGATATCAACGGCGAGCGCCATCACCAGATTCTGGACGACGCGCTGTCCATTCTGGTCAACTTGGAGCACCGCGGCGGTACGGGACTCGAGAAGAACACCGGCGACGGCGCCGGCATCCTGTTCCAGGTTCCGCATCACTTTTTCCGTAAAGAGGCTCAAAAGTGCGGCCAGATTCTGCCGGCAGAGGGCGACTATGGCGTGGCCATGCTGTTCTTCCCGCAGGACAACAAGGGCGTAGAGGATGCCCGCCGCGTGTTTGAGGAGGGTTGCGCCGAGGCCGGCGTGCCGCTGCTCTTTTGGCGCGAGGTGCCGGTCGACCCGCACGACCTGGGCGAGACGGCCCGCGCCTGCATGCCCACTATCCTGCAGGCCTTCCTGGGCCGTCCGGACGACACGCCCGCCGGCGACGCCTTCGAGCGCCGCCTGTACGTGTGCCGCCGCACCATCGAAAAGAAGGCCGACGCCGAGTTTGCCCTGCGCGACAAGATCTTCTATGTGTGCTCCATGAGCTCGCGCACCATCGTGTACAAGGGCATGCTGGTCGCCACGCAGATGCGCCGCTTCTTCATCGATCTCAACGACGCCGCCGTCAAAACGGCCGTGGCGCTCGTCCACTCGCGCTACTCCACCAACACTACACCCAGCTGGGAGCGCGCGCACCCCAACCGCTTTATCATCCACAACGGCGAGATCAACACCCTCAAGGGCAACGTCAACTGGATCCGCGCCCGCGAACCCAACCTGTACAGCCCCGTGCTGCAGCACGATCTTGAGCGCGTGATGCCCATCATCAACCGCGAGGGCTCCGATTCCGCGATTCTGGACAACGTGCTTGAGTTTTTGGTCATGAACGGTCGCCCGCTTACGCGTGCCGCGTCCATGCTGTTGCCCGAGCCGTGGGACCACAACGACAGCCTGAGTGAGGAGCGCCGCGCCTACGACGCTTACCAGTCCATGCTCATGGAGCCGTGGGATGGCCCGGCGGCCATCGCCTTTACCGACGGTCGCACGCTGGGTGCCGCCCTCGACCGTAACGGCCTGCGTCCCGCCCGCTACTATGTGACGCGCGACGGTCGCTTTATGCTGGCAAGCGAGGTGGGCACCATCGAGGTGAGCCCCGAGAACATCCTGACGAGCGGCTGTCTGGGACCGGGCCAGATGCTCGAGGTCGATTTTGCCCGCGGCCGCGTCATCTACAACGACGAGCTGCGC
The DNA here is from genome assembly GCA_902489225.1 of uncultured Collinsella sp. GTDB lineage: Bacteria > Actinomycetota > Coriobacteriia > Coriobacteriales > Coriobacteriaceae > Collinsella. The sequence continues at coordinate 1,448 of CABTZA010000187.1, read as the reverse complement.
GCCCGTTACGCCAAGGAAAAGCCCTATCGCGACTGGATCGCCGAGGAGACGCTGACCGTCGACGCGCTCGACAAGCCCGTCGCGCCCACGCCCGCCGAGGATACCGAGGTGCCCGCCGCCGTGCGCATGGCCAAGCTCGGGTATCACTGGGATGATGTTGACGAAGTCGTGCGTCCCATGGCCCAGCAGGGCAAGGCGCCGCTCGCCTCGATGGGTATCGATGCGCCGCTGGCCTGCCTGTCCAAGAAGACGCGCTCGTTCTTCGACTACTTCTATCAGCTGTTCGCCCAGGTCACGAACCCGCCGATCGATGCCCTGCGCGAGCATATGGTCACCTCGACCACGCTCTACCTGGGCAACCACGGCAACCTGCTCGAGGATTCCCGCACGGCCTGCCAGCTGGTGCGCTTGGAGCGTCCGCTGCTGAGCGAGGAGGAGTTCGAGCGTATCTGCGCCATCGACCGCGTGGGCTTTAAGACCCGCCGTTTCCGTGCCGTGTACCGCCGCGACGCCGGCGAGGGCGCGCTGCAGGCTGCGCTCAAGCAGCTTGCAAAGGATGTTGAGGCTGCGGTCCGCGACGGCGTGAACATCGTGGTGTTGAGCGATCGCGCCGCTGCGGGTGAGGTGCCCGTGCCGTCGCTGCTCGCCGTGGGCTGCGTGCACAACCACCTGATCCGCGCCGGCGTGCGTACCTTTGCCGACATCGTGGTGGAGTGTGGCGACGCCGTGTCCCCGCACGACTTTGCGGCGCTGGTGGGCTACTCCGCGAGCGGCATCTATCCGTACAACGCGCATGCGTGCATTCGCGACTTGGCGGCGCACGGCGATCTGGACGTGACAGCTGAGCAGGGCATCGCCAACTACAACAAGGCTGCGACCGCCGGCATCGTCTCCATCATGTCCAAGATGGGCATCTCCACGGTGCAGAGCTACCATTCGGCACAGATCTTCGAGGCCGTGGGCTTCACTCCGGAGTTCGTCAACGCGTACTTCGCCGGCACGGTGAGCCGTGTGGGCGGTATGGGTGTCGAGGACGTCGAGCGCGAGCAGAATGAGCGCTACGACGCCGCGCTCGCTATCCTTAAGAGCCCGGCTCCCGATCAGCTGCCCACGCTAGGTCTGACCAAGTGGCGCCCGCTCGGCGGCGAGGATCACCTTATCGACCCGCAGACCGTCTACCTGCTGCAGACCGCCTGCCGCGAGGACAGCTACGACACCTTTAAGGAGTACAGCGCCCGCCTGCACCGCACCGGCCGTGCCGTGCGCCTGCGTGACCTGCTGGACTTTAATGTCAACGGTCGCACGCCGGTTTCGCTCGACGAGGTGGAGCCCGCGCTCAACATCGTTCGCCGCTTTAACACCGGCGCCATGTCGTACGGCTCCATCAGCAAGGAAGCACACGAGTGCATGGCCATCGCCATGAACCGCCTGCACGGCCGTTCCAACTC
>CABTZA010000186.1 GCA_902489225.1 uncultured Collinsella sp. | reverse complement strand
TTGCAGGGAATGGCAATGTGCGCACAGCCCAGCGACTCAAGTGCCTGGGCACACTCTTTCATGGTCGCCAGCAGCTTGGCATGCTCGCCGGTCTTAATGGCCAACGTGCGGTCGGGCATGGTCGACTTGGAGAGCACCACCATGTCGATATGTTCCTGATCGCAGGCAGCAGCCGTATGACGCACTACCTGGTCGTAGTAATACGACGTGGCCTCGGCGCCCATGCCGCCGATAACTCCCAGCTTTTCCATCGCCGCCTCCTTGGTGACGCTTGCGCAATTGCGCGTATCATACCCGCGCCCGCCCGATGTAAACCGGACGGGCGCCGCACTCATCTACTTGTAATACGTCTTGAACAGCTTAAAGTGACGCAGCTTGGTGTGCCACATGCGCAGCCAGCGGTTAAAGACAAAGTCGCCCTTCATAAACGAAGGGTCGGCCCCCTTGCCCTCCCTATCCAAGCGATGCACCTTAGCGCGCAGCTCGGGATCCTTGACATACTTGTCGACGACGCCCATGGGGACGACCATCCACAGTGCCTCGTCCTGCGCCGTCACAAACTCTGGCTCAAACGGGCGGTTGAACACGTACTCGTCTACCACGTACTTGGCAACGTTAAAGCCGCTATTGGTGACATAGTAGTTGCTGCGGCCCTGGCGGGTGTTGAAGTCGAAGAACTTAAACGAGCCATCGCGCTCGTCATACTTCACGTCAAAGTTGGAATAGCCCACAAAGTGAAGGTCCTCGAGCAGCTTGCGCACGCCACCCATAAGCTCGTCATTGGGCTCGGTGATGATACAGGCATGGTTGCCAACGCCATGGGGCTGATGTTCCTCGAGCAGCACGTGGCCCAGGCACATCATGCGTACCTTACCGTTGCGATCGGAATAGCTGGTGAGCACGCGCATGTACTCGTCGTTGCCGGGCACGCGGTCCTGCAAGATCAGGTCGTCGGTGTAGCCGCTGGCATAGGAGTCACGGATAACCTGCTCCAGCTCAGCGCGATCGGCAATCTCATAAGCCTTCTTCTGGCCCTCGAACTCATGCTGCCACCACATGATGCCGTCGGACGGCTTCAGGATCATCGGGAACGGGAAGTCGATCTGGTCGAGCACTTCGGCCGGCGCCTCGCCTTGCGCATTGAGCATCTGCGCAGTAAAGGTAAAGGTGTGCGGATACGGCACGCCGTGCTTCTCGCACAGCTCGTAGAAGATCTCCTTCTTCTGGCACTGCTCGAGCATGCTGTAGGGTGCATAGGGCGCAACGATGTTATCCGCCAGCTCATCGGCATCCTTTGCCTGGGCCACCAGGGCAACATAGTTATCGCCGCAGCCCATCAGGACGATCGTCTTATCGGCATGTGCCCGAGCGATATCGTTGACGGTCTTGAGCATCACGGGCATGGTATCGATGTCGACATTGGGCGTGTAGTCGATAATCTGGCTTCGATACGCAGGGCCCGTCTGATACTTGCCAAAGACCAGGCTCTTGACCTGATACTCTTCGTAGAAGGCGCGCGCCACCGAATAGGCGTTGATGTCGCCACCGAGCAGCACGGGAATGAACTCGCGCTCTGTAAATTGCAATGCCATGGAAACTTCCTATCATGAACTGCCCGCACAACGGGCGGTCTTAGTGCAACCGATTCATTCTAGCGTGCCAAACCGCCAGCACCCAAAGTTCCACCGTATCTATGGCAATCGGAGGATCAAACTCGGCGCAAAGACAGCGCTCACCGCTGTACGACAACGGGCAATGAACCTACCGTTGTTGTAGGATTCAGCGTATTGACATCCTCAAACGAAAGGCGCGCACGTGCCCCAAGACCATCCGACCGATAACCCCATCCTCAATGCCGCGAAACGCGAGCTGGCGGAACGCGCACAAACGGCCGTTCCCCTACGCACGGCAGACGATGCCTACGACAGGCCCGCCCGCATCGTCTCGATCAACACGTCGGCACACAAGGGCACGCGCAAGTCGCCCGTCGCCGATGGGCACGATACCGTCATTGAGCAGTTTGGCCTCGCTTCCGATGCACACGCCGGGCACTGGCACCGCCAAGTCTCGTTTTTGGCCGCAGAATCAATCCAGACGGCGCAACATCGCGGGCTCGATGTGCACGAAGGCGACTTTGGGGAGAACTTCACCACACAAGGTATCAACCTGCTTTCGCTCCCCCTGGGCACACAGCTCAAGATCGGCAACGACGTTCTGGTCGAGATCAGCCAGATCGGCAAAGTCTGCCACACCCGCTGCGCTATCTACCATCTCGCCGGCGACTGCATCTTTCCCCACGAGGGCATTTTCGGCGTGGTGCTTCGAGGCGGAGAGGTGCATGTCGGAGACGATATCCAGACAGTCAAGCTCGGCAACGGCGCATGTTCTTTCACCCCAGCCGAGGCGCTCGAAGAAATTGAGCAGGCTCGCCGCGAGGGAACCCTATAGGTGCAAAACCCCATGTTGGAGTAGCCCTTAAGGCATGAATCTGCGATCAGACCGAGTTCCGTAACGTTAAAGTTGAACTCTATGGTTTCTCAACAATTCACTATAACTGCAGGTCAAAGCCAAAGCCTCAAGTTTAACTTGACCCTTTGGAACCTTTAAGGTTCAAGTTGAGGTCGAAAGCAGTAGTAGAATACCGTTCGAACCATAACCTACGATTGATTGCAGAGGGATTGGATGCAGCATTCGAATCATCGCGTCGCAGCGCTCATCGCGTCGAAGCCGGCTCGTATCATCACGAGCGCCGCACTCGCTGTCGCACTGACTGCCACGCCGATGCTCTCCCCCGTTGCGGCATATGCCGCCTCGCAGGCAACGCAGGATCAGCTTTCCGCCGCGCAGCAAAAAATCGAAGCCGCCACGAGCGCCTACAACGATGCCCGCACCAAACTCGACGACCTGCAAAAGCAGATCGACTCCAATGAGGCGAGCATCGAGGAAATCGAGGCCAAGCTTCCCGAGCAGCAGGCCAAGGCAAGCTCCGCCATGCGCGATCTGTACAAGTACCAGAAGGGCACCAATCCCATCGTGAGCTTCCTGGTCAACGCGCAGAGCCTGAGTGAGTTCATCACCACCTGCAAATACACCAACCAGATCACGAGCTCGAGCGTCGACGAGATTGAAGAGCTCAACAACATGCAAACCGAACTCGAGCAGAACAAGGCCGAGCTCCAGCAGGCCAAGTCCCAGCTTGAGGCAGAGCAGAAAAACGCCGAGGATGCGCTGGCGCAGGCCCAGCAACTCCGCAGCGAGGCACAGGCAAAAGCCGAGCAGGAAAATGCTGCCGAGCTCGCCAAACTTGAGGCCGATAAGGCCGCTGCCGCCGAGAAGCTCTCGGGCGAGGGCGTAAGCGGCAGCAATTCCAGCAGCCAGGCCAACAACACCAACACCACCATCGATACCACGGTGAACAACGCCAATACCGGTAACTCCGATTACGATTCGTTCATTAATGA
>CABTZA010000185.1 GCA_902489225.1 uncultured Collinsella sp. | reverse complement strand
TGCACAAACATGCGCACGAACTTGTGCTTCCAGCTTGCGTAAGGAGCATAGCGGAATGGCACGTCCAGCCACGTTGCCTTGTTCACGATGCTCTTCTTGTGGCTAAACGTATCGAAGCTCTCGCGTCCATGGTACTGCCCCATACCGCTCGCACCCATGCCACCAAAGCCCATATGGCTCGTAGCCAAGTGCATAATCGTGTCGTTGACGCAGCCGCCGCCAAAGGGCACGTAACGCACAAAGCGCTGCTGAACTGCGCGATCCTGGCTAAAGATATACAGAGCCAGCGGCGTCGGACGATCCGTAATAAACGTCTCGGCCTCGTCTAGGCTCTCAAACGTCAGCACCGGCAAGATGGGGCCGAAAATCTCCTCCTGCATCACGGCGTCATCGGGGGTCACGCCGTCCAAAATCGTCGGCTCAATCTTGAGCGATGACTCGCGCGCCGTGCCTCCCAGCACGACCTTATCGGGATCGATCAGCCCACGCACGCGCGCAAAATGCTTGGCGTTGACGATATGCCCATAATCCTCGTTATCGAGCGGATGCTCGCCAAACATACGGCGGGCCTCTTCCCTGATGAGGTCCAGCAGCTCGTCGTGCACGCGCGCATCGACCAGCAGGTAGTCGGGCGCCATGCAGGTCTGCCCCACGTTGAGCCATTTACCAAAGGCGATACGCCGCGCCGCAACCTTCAAGTTTGCCGTCGCATCCACGATGCAGGGGCTCTTTCCGCCCAGCTCAAGCGTCACGGGCGTAAGGTTTTTACTTGCGCGCTCCATGACGAGTTTGCCGACCGGAACGCTACCGGTAAAGAAGATCTTGTCCCAGCACTCATCGAGCAACGCTTCGTTCTCGGCGCGTCCGCCCTCGACAACCGTCACCAGGCGCGGATCAAATGCCTCTTCACAGATTTGCTTGAGCACCGCGCTCGATGCCGGAGCATAGGCACTCGGCTTGATGACCACAGTATTGCCCGCGGCAAGGGCGCCGGCGAGCGGCTCGAGTGTTAGCAAAAACGGGTAGTTCCACGGAGCCATGATGAGCGTGACGCCATAGGGCACGGCTTGCGTTTTGCACGCGCTCACGGCGTTAGCAAGATCGCACGGACGCAGGCGCGGACGACTCCACCGAGCCACGTGAGCGATCTGATGTCGAATCTCGGAAAGCGACGTGCCGATCTCGCACATATAGGCCTCGTCATGCGACTTCCCCAAATCGGTCTTGAGCGCATGGGCGATATCAGCCTCGTGGGCCCGCACCGCATCGCATAAACTCACGAGCGCGCGACGTCGAGCATCGACATCAAACGTGGCGTGCGTCTTAAAGTAGGCGCGCTGATCGCCGACGATGCGCGCAATTTCCTCGGTGTTCATGTGCCCTCCTAGTTCTCGCCCTCAAACATACCACCTGCAACGACTTCATACATATGCTCGAGCTCCAAGCGGTCCATTAAAAGCGGAACGGGGTACAGGGGATTGGCCTCGGCATCGGCATTCGCCGCCATCTGCGGAATGTCGGAGCGGCGAATGCCCGAGACATATTTGGGAATGTCCAAGGTGGCGTTCATTCGATCGACCCAATCGATAAAGGCCTCGGCCGCCAGGTTGTCCTGTGCGTTAGCCGGCGCGATACCAGCCATGCGGGCGAGGTCGGCGAGCTTAGGAGCAGCAGCTTCACCATAGGCGCGAAGCATGTGCGGCAGGATAATGGCGTTGGCCAAACCGTGCGGAATTCCGTATCGGCCGCCCAGACTGTGCGCGATGGCATGCACATATCCGACATAGGAGCGGGTAAACGCAACGCCCGCCTTATACGCCGCCGAAAGCATATTGCGACGAGCGCGCATGTCGTCACCATGCTCATAGGCCTCGAGCAAATTGTCGTGGATAAGCTGCACCGCCTGTCGCGCCATCTTGCGCGTATAGGGCGTGGTGCTTCGCCCGATAAAGGCCTCAACGGCATGCGTCAGGGCGTCCATGCCCGTCTGCCCCGTAATGGAAGCGGGCAAGCCGCACGTAAACTCGGGGTCGTGGACTGCAAAACGCGGGATGAGCACAAAGTCGTTAATGGGGTATTTGTAGTGCGTCTCGTCATCGGTGATAACCGCCGCGAGCGTGACTTCGCTTCCCGTACCGGCGGTAGTGGGAACCGCAATAAGCAGCGGCAGGAGACGATGAATCCGCAGTAGGCCGCGCATCTTGTTGATGGGCTTGTTTGGCTGCGCAATGCGTGCGCCCACGCCCTTGGCACAGTCCATGGCCGAGCCACCGCCAAAGCCGATAATGGCCTGGCAGGCGCTCTCTCGATACAGGGACGCCGCTTCTTCCACGTTTGAAACCGTGGGGTTTGCACGCGTTTCGGCATAGACCGTAACGCCAATCCCCCTGCATGCGAGCGCCGTCTCGAGCGGTGCCGTGAGCCCCAGACGGGCAATGCCGGGATCCGTCACGATAAGGACCTTCTGGATCGAGCGCTTTTGAAGCACCGCGGGCACATCCTCGGCATGCTCTAAAATGCGCGGCTCGGTATAGGGCAGGATCGGCAATGCAATGCGAAAAACCGTCTGATATGTTCGGCACCAGGCACGACGGGCTAGATGCATAAAGGAAACTCCTTCATTTGTTGATAGGTCAACATTTGCTCGACCGATTGTACTCAGCGGCGTCCGTATATGACTTGCAAACCGTTAATCAATCAACATCTTCATATCTCAAAATTGTTTTATTAAAAATCATTCCTAATAGGCTTCACATTTGGTTGCATTTATGGATAATAGAACTCGTCAAGACGCACGTCCGGAGAGGGCCCTTACGGGACCGGGCGAGCGCACAATCGCCATCGATCGAAAGGATCGAATCATGAAGTTTGTTTGCCCCGTTTGCGGTTATGTGGAAGAGTTCGACGGCGATCAGCTGCCCGAGGACTTCAAGTGCCCCCAGTGCGGCGTTCCCGGTTCTCGTTTCCTGAAGCAGGAGGAGGGCCAGCTCGAGTGGGCTGCCGAGCACGTCGTGGGCGTCGCCAAGATGGAGGGCGTCTCTGAGGACATCGTTGCCGACCTGCGCGCCAACTTTGAGGGTGAGTGCTCCGAGGTCGGTATGTACCTGGCCATGGCTCGCGTCGCTCATCGCGAGGGCTATCCCGAGATCGGCCTGTACTGGGAGAAGGCTGCCCACGAGGAGGCCGAGCACGCCGCCAAGTTCGCTGAGCTCCTGGGCGAGGTCGTGACCGACTCCACCAAGAAGAACCTCGAGATGCGCGTTGAGGCCGAGAACGGCGCCACCGCCGGCAAGACCGATCTTGCTAAGCGCGCCAAGGCCGCTGGCCTCGATGCCATCCACGACACCGTGCACGAGATGGCTCGCGACGAGGCTCGCCACGGCAAGGCTTTCGCCGGCCTGCTCAAGCGCTACTTCGGCTAAGCCAGCAACCTGAGACATAACCTCTAGCTCGATGAGGCCCGGAC
>CABTZA010000184.1 GCA_902489225.1 uncultured Collinsella sp. | reverse complement strand
TGCGGCGGGCGACCTCTTCGGCCGAAAGGCCTCGGCAGGCGCCGCGGTAGATGGGCGTGCCGTCGCTGGCGTGCGGCGCGCTCGCGGCGTGGAGTTCGGCACGCGTGCAAAAACAGGGATAGGTGAGGCCGGCGTCTTGCAGCTGGCGCAGGGCGTCCTCGTACAGATCCAGACGATCGTGCTGGTAGTAGGGGCCTTCGTCCCACTCGAGCCCCAGCCAGGTCAGATCGTCAATCAGTTGAGCGGCAAGTTCCGGGCGCTTGCAGCGATTGTCCAGGTCCTCGATGCGCAGCACGATGCTGCCGCCCTGGCTGCGGGCCGAAAGCCACGAGCACAGGCAGCTGAACACGTTGCCCAGGTGCATGCGGCCCGAGGGCGACGGGGCGAAACGGCCCACGACGGGCGCGGGGGCGGAGGCGGGTGGCGTCGCTGGCGCGTCCGCGGCGGGCGTTGCTATGTTGCGTGTTTTGATATCCATGCGGACGAGTATAGCGCGGGGCTTGGCAGGGAAGGCGTTGCCGCGCTCACAAGTTGGCGGCGGTGCGCATTGCGCACGGTGGGTTTGCGGCTCAAGGTCTCGATCGCTGCGTACCGACTTAGCCTCACAAACGACAGAAACCCCGGCAGCTCTTCGCAACTGCCGGGGTTTCCGCGGAAAAGGGGGACATGATCCTCGAGCGAACGGCAAAGGGGCAAACCGTTTTCGCTCAACTGCTTTATGCCCCTCGGCTGGCGGCTCAATCAGCGCGTGCCGCACCCACACAAAGCCGCTACACCTGTGACAGAGCTGTGAAGTGGTATCTATTGCTGGCGCAGGCCATGCCAAGGAGTGTCCCAGATTGCCGGCAGATAAGGAACGTCCCCAGGTGCCGGCCGCGGGCGTGACTTTCGTCCCGTTTGATACTCCGCTGGCCTAGATGTTCGTCATGTGCGCCCGTAAACGTGGGACAATGGCGTTGCTGGTATCACAGACAAAGGATGTGCCTATGAACGCCCCCGTTGCCAAAACCTGTCGGCAGCGCCGCCCGTTTGCGCGATTTGCTTCCGTCTGCGCACTCGTCGCGCTTGCATTGCTGCTACTGCCCGCCGCCGCACACGCCGACGGTTATTCCATGACCCAGACCTATATCAGTGCCACGGTTGAGGCCGATGGATCGCTGACCGTTGTCGAGGGACGCCAGTTTGATTTCGACGACGACATCAACGGCGTGTTTTGGGAGATCAATACGGGCGCCAACCAGCAGGGCGGCACGGCGGGCGTCGATGTGCTGAGTGTCGAGGAAGAGGACACCGCGTTTAACAAAGTCGATAGCGCGAACAAGGGCGACTCTGGCGTCTATACGGTCGAGCAGACCGGTGACGGCGTAAGGATTAAGGTGTTCAGCCCTCACGAGAGCGGCGACAGCGCGACCTATTACGTGAGCTATACCATGACCGGTGCGGTTATGAACTGGGCCGATACCGCCGAGCTCTACTGGAAGTTTGTGGGCGACGGCTGGTCTGCGGATTCCGATGACGTCGAGATGGAAGTGCGCTTCGCAAATGCCACTGCCGGGACGGCGGCCGTCAAAGGCGATAACTTCCGCGCATGGGGCCACGGTCCGCTGACGGGCGACGTGTCGCTCGATGCGGACGAACCCATGGTCACCTATACCATTCCCTGCGTGCATCAGGGCGAATTCGCCGAGGCACGCATCGCCTTCCCTAGCGACTGGGTGCCGCAGCTTGCCGCTTCGGGCGAAGAGCGCATGTCAACGATCCTGAGCGAAGAGAAGGAATGGGCCGACGAAGCTAACGCCCGCCGCGCTCACGCTCGCATGATTGCCAATGCACTTGCCGTGCTAAGTGTTGTTGCGGCGGTGGCCTTTACCGGCACAATCGTTATGCTCAAGCTGCGCAAGCGCAAGCCCAAGCCGTTTTTCCAGGACGAATATTTCCGCGATGTGCCCTCGGCCGACCATCCCGCCGTGCTTTCGGCCCTCATGAGCTGGAACGAGGTGCCCGATCAGGCATATATCGCCACGCTCATGAAGCTCACTGACGACCGTGTGATCAAGCTGGAGCAGGCGACCGTGACCAAGGCCAAGAAGGGTCTGTTGGGGCGTGAAAAAGAAGAGCAGACGTATCGCGTGACGGTGAGTGATGCGGGCTGGAAGTCGGCCAAGGGCATTGACCACATGGTGCTCAAGGTCTTCTTTGCCGGTACTAAGCCTGACGAGAACGGCGATCGCTCGCGCACGTTCGACGAGCTGCAGCACTACGTCAAGCAGCATGCTACACCCGTGGGCGACAAGCTCGAGGACTATCAGAACACCGTTAAGGGCAAGCTGGCCGATAGCGAGTACGTTGCCTCGGACGGCATTGTCGCAATGGTGTTTTGCCTGGTTCTTGGTATCCTGATTGCCTTTGTTCCCGTGGGATCCATCTTCTTTACCGATGGCGCACAGGCGAACATTATCGCCGCGGTTATCTCGGCGCCGATTGTGCTGGTGGGTATCGGCGTGGGCCTTACGTTCCGCCGCTTTACGCCGGAGGGCGCCGAGGTGGCGGCTCGCTGCAAGGCACTTAAGCATTGGCTCGAGGACTTCACGCGTCCAAAGGAAGCCGTCCCCGGCGATCTGGTGCTGTGGAACAAGCTGCTGGTGATGGGCGTGGCGCTGGGCGTTTCCAAGGAAGTGCTGCGTCAGCTTGCCGAGGCCGTGCCGCCCGAGGTGCGCGAGGCCGACGGCTTCTATGACAATTATCCCTGCTACTGGTGGTACTACCATCATTACGGTACCGAGTCCCCGCTCGATTCATTCGATGACGTGTATCACGAGACCATCCGTGAGCTGGCGTCGAGTTCCGATAGCTCGAGCGGCGGCGGTGGTGGCGGCTTCTCGGGCGGCGGCGGAGGCGGCGTCGGCGGAGGCGGCGGGGGAACGTTCTAGCGAGCGCTTGCTTTGGGGTGGACCTTTCTGGGCGGTTGCCAGGGAAGATCCATCCCATTTTTGTGCATCGAAACGGGCCATACTTTCCGCTGCGGACCTTCGCGCAAGGGGCAGTGGGCAAAAAATGCCAAATATGAGTACTGTTACCTAGATTGTCACATTTACTTGTACTAAAAAATGGACTCCTAACGAGATTGTTTCTCGTTAGGAGTCCATTTTATTGTACATTTGGGGAGATACGTTAGTTCATCCAACGCGTCGAGAGATCTAAGAGACCCGAAAAAGCCGAATTTCGCTGCCACTAAAAAGGTAACAGTACTCATATTTGATGTTTTTTGACCACAGCTATATGTGAACCCCTATATAGCGACCTCAAGAAGGGCTTCGTCGGTCGTTTTGATCAAGACTGTCCCCAACGACTAGTCATTTAAGAACGTCCATTACAGTCGAAATTGTCAGCCTGGGACCGTCTCAGGCTACGATTGAGGCGCGCCCAGAACGGGCCGCCGACCGGGCGCCCGCGCACGGCCGAACGTCCC
>CABTZA010000183.1 GCA_902489225.1 uncultured Collinsella sp. | reverse complement strand
CGCTTAAAGTGCTCCTCGGTCAGGAAGCGCTCGTGCTCGGTCTGCAGGTCGATGCCCCAGCTCACGGGATAGTCAAACTTGTGACCGGCGGCGACGGCCTGCTCCAGGATTTCGACGGCCTCGGTATAGGTGACGCGGGCAAAGTCGGAGTTTGCCACGTGGTCCAGGCGCTCGATCAGGCCCTTGTCCACAAACTTGTTGAGCATGTTGAGCTCGTCGGGGCAGGTGGCCATAACGTCCTTAAGGACGTACTTGAGCATGGCCTCAGCGTTATCCATGTAGTCGTTAAGGTCGGCAAAGGCCATCTCGGGCTCGATCATCCAAAACTCGGCGGCGTGGCGCGTGGTGTTGGAGTTTTCGGCGCGGAAGGTGGGGCCAAAGGTGTACACGTCGCCAAAGGCCATGGCAAAGTTCTCGGCATTGAGCTGGCCGGACACGGTAAGGCTCGCGTGCTTGCCAAAGAAGTCCTGGCTCCAGTCGACCTCGCCGGACTCGGTGAGGGGCGGATTTTTGGGGTCGAGCGTGGTCACGCGGAACATCTCGCCGGCGCCCTCGCAGTCACTCGTGGTGATGATGGGGGTGTTGACGTAGACAAAGCCCTGCTCCTGGAAGAAGCGGTGGATGGCGGCAGCCGCGACAGAACGGATGCGGAACACGGCGCGGAACAGGTTGGTGCGCGGGCGCAGGTGCTGTTGGGTGCGCAGGAACTCGACGGTTGCGCGCTTCTTCTGCAGCGGGTAATCCGGGGCGCTGACGCCCTCGACCTCAATGGAGGTGGCAGAAAGCTCGAAAGGCTGGGGCGCATCGGGGGTCAGCTTGACGGTGCCGGTGCAAATGAGTGCGGCCGAGACGTTTTGATGGGCGATCTCGTCGTAGTTGTCGAGCGCCTCGCGGTTCATGACGACCTGCAGGTCGCGGAAGCAGCTGCCGTCGTTGAGCGTAACAAAGCCAAAGTTCTTCATGTCGCGGATGGACTTGACCCAGCCGGCGACGGTGACGGTCTGGCCGCCAAGCGACTCGGCATCGGCGTAAAGCTGCGCGATTTTGGTGCGGTTCACGTATCCTCCCATAACGGTTGAATGATAGTTATCCATACAGTTCGATATTCTAGCAGCTCGGCTCATTTGGGCTATACAGATAAGGCATTGGCGGGATGGTTTTTCAAACGAAAAGCGCCCGCGGCCAAATGGTCGCGGGCGCTTGACGAGGTGCCTTTTGGCTGTGTGGCGCGGGGCCTGGCTACTTGGTCTTGGCTACCAGCAGCGGGTCGCCCAGTTTGACGAGCGGGTTGCCGCCGATAAGCGTTCCGGACTCGCCGACATGGTCGATGCTCTTAAGACGATCGAGCTCGGAGACGATGACGGTCACGATGTCCTCGTGGCCGGCGGCCTTGATGGCCTCGCGATCGAAGCTGATGAGCGGCTGGCCTGCCTTGACCGTGTCACCCATCTCGACAAAGCGGGCAAAACCCTTGCCGTTCATTTCCACGGTGCCCAGGCCGACATGGATGAACACGCGAAGACCGTCCTCGGTAATCATGCCGATGGAGTGGTTGGTGACGGTGGTGGCACCGATGCGGCCGTTGGCGGGCGCATAGATGGTGCCGGTAATGGGCTCGATGCCATAGCCCTGGCCAAGCATGCCCGAGGCGATCGTCTCGTCGGGAACCTCGTCCAGGTTGACGAGCACGCCGTTGACGGGGGCATAGATGACGCCTTCGCGGGTGGCGAAGCTTGCTGCGGGCGGAACGGACGCCTCGCCGGTCGAGGTGAAGGTGGACTTAAGCGAATCGAGCAGACCCATAGTTGCCTCCAACTTAAATAGGCGCATATCGCGCGTTTGGTTTGCCGGAAACGTTTCATATCTGTTTCGCGGCTTGGTCAACACCCCCTATTCTACGCTGCTCAGCGATACCTCTGAGCTGGGATTATGTGATATATCAGTTGAAGGGAAACTTATTGCTGGCGTGTTTCTGCGCCACGGGTTCAAGTGGGGTACGCTTGAAGGCGAAAAACAAGGGCGCTTAATTTGCGCGAAGGGAGCACATATGATTGTCGAGAACCGTGCGCTGTGGGGCGAGGAGCCGACCGAGGAATATCCGGCGACGTTTACGTATTTGGGTGCCGAGCCGCTGCCTGATAAACCGAATGGCCGCCGCCCTGCCGTGATTATCTGCGGCGGAGGTGCGTTTACGCATATCGCTCCGCATGAGCAGGATCCCGTGGCGTTTGCGTTTTTGGATCACGGTTACCAGGCCTTTGTGCTCAACTATGTCACGAGTTCTACGGGTGACGTGAGCTTTCCGCACCCCCAGGCAGATCTCGCCAAGATGGTCGCCACGGTGCGTGCGAATGCCGACGAGTGGCATGTCGATCCCAAGCGCGTGTGCATCGTGGGCTTTTCTGCTGGCGGCATGATTTGCGCCTCGCTGGCAACACAGTGGAAGACCGGCCCCTTTGCGGCACTTGCCGGGGCGCGTCCGGACGACATTCGTCCCGATGCCGTGGTGCTGGGCTATCCATTGCTCGACTTTGCCTATGTGCGCGACATGCAGACGCGCGATCCGCGCATTGACTTGCGTGTGCCCAAGACGGGCGGCAAGACGGGGCGCGATTTGCTCAACGACTACCTGTCGATGGTGACGGGCGGCGAGGCAACTGACGAGCATTTGGCCGATATCTGCCCCACCACGCATGTTTCGCGTCAGATGCCGCCGACCTTTGTGTGGGGCGTGTCCGACGACAAGACGGCGCCGATCGCGCAGGTCTATCCGTTTGCGCAGCGCATGGCCGAGGAAGGCGTCGCTTGCGAGATGCACGTCTTTGACCAAGGCGGTCACGGGCTTTCGCTCGGCAACGCCAACACCGCGGTCGATAACGAGGACAAACAGGTGGCAGTCCGTCCTTGGATCCGCCTGGCCTTCCGTTTCCTGGAGCGCCATATGTAAAAGTAGACTACTTGCCCGTTTCAAAAAGTCTGCTTAGAGGAGGAGCCATGCTTGAGGGTACGTATGTGGTTTCGGCCCAGACGCTGGTGGGGAGTAAACGCGGCGAGGTGACGTTTTCACATGGGGTGAACGGCGTGCTCAGGGCAGTACTAAACGTCAGGGGTCTCAATATCGCTCTCTCGAGTGCCCGCGCTGAGGGCGATTTCTTTGAACTCTCGGGTACTATCTCCCACGTCTTGATGGGCAAGGCGCCCTTTACATGCACGGGGTCAGTCGAGGGTGATCGACTCACTGCTACCGCGCGGTCGGGTTCCGTTTCGATCTCGCTGAGCGGTATGCGCAAAGAGCTTTCGGGGCGCACCGCATAAAGTTTGCGCAGGTAAACATCGGTATTTGACTTTATAAAATAGTTCAGAGCGCTATCATTTGTCGTTACGAGTTGGTTAGCCACGGTAAACGGTTAACCGCGTCTAACGAAAGGATGAGCGCGTGAAGCTCGATACACTCGAGATTGGAAAGGACGCCGTTGTCGCATCGGTG
>CABTZA010000182.1 GCA_902489225.1 uncultured Collinsella sp. | reverse complement strand
TCGGCGACCTTCATGGCCGCGAGCTCCTCGCGCGAAAGCGTGGGCTCGGTGGGAGCGGCATTACGCTCCTTGTTGCGCTGCTTGCGATCGCGCTGGCGGTTGCGGCGGTCGTTGTTGCGCTCGTCCTTGCGCTCGTTGCGCTCGTCGTTGCGCTTGTGCTGGCGACGGTTGGGGCGAGCGCCGTCTTCGGCCTCGGCGGGCGCGGCGCCATCGGTTGCGGCGGCATCGGCGTTAGCCGCAGTATCATCGCTGGCCTCGGCCTTGGAATCGCCCTGCAGCTCGGCCTCGGCCTGCTGCTCGGACGCCTTGGCCTTAGCGGACTTCTTACGACCGCGCTTGGGCTTCTCGGACGCAGACTGTTCGACGTCTTGGGGCTCGGCGGCATCAGTCGATGCATCGGCGGTCGTCTCGGCGGAATCCTCGGACGCACCTTTCTTGGCAGTCTTGGCCTTGGACGTGCGCTTAGCAGCAGTACGATGGCTGCGACCAGGACGGACGTCGGCGGGCTCGACATCGGCGGGAGCGGCCTCGGAAGTCGTAGCATCCTGGACGGGTGCATCGGCAGCGGTTGCAGACTCGGCGGTCGCCGCAGCATCCCGAGCGGCTGCAGCTGCGGCTGCGGCCTTCTCTGCCTCGACGAAGGCCTTGGGCTTGCGACCGCGACGGTGCGGGCGCAAAGCCGGATCGACAACGGGAACTTCGCTGGCCTCGACAGGCGCAGCGGACTCAGCAGGCGATGCGCCCTCCCCTGCCGCGGAACGAACCGAAGCCTCGGTGAGCTCGAGGGTTACCTGATCGGCAACCTGCTCGGCCTTAGCAGCCGTGCGACGGCGTGTGCGCGGTGCCGGCTTCTCGGTCGGCTGGTCGGCGGCAGGGGTCTCGGGCACAGACGGGGCTGCAAGCTCGGTCAGAGCCGCGGCCTCACGCTCGGCAGCACGACGGCGGGCGCGCACCACCTGAGCCTCGCTAATCTGCGCCAACGCACGTGCCTGCGCGACCTCATCGGAAATCGGCGCCGAGGAGTCAGCTGCAACGGTGCGCTTGGCGCGCGTCGTGCGCGTGGTACGGCGCTTGGGCTTGGTGACCTCCTCGCCGTCAGCAGCAGGCTTGGTCGTGCGGCGCGTACGCTTGGGCTTTGCCGGAGCAGCCTCCTCACCAGTTGCAGGCACGGCCTTCTCAGCCGCTGCAGGCGTAGGCGTCGAAGCAGGCGTAGGCGTCGAAGCAGCCTTAGGCGTCTCAGGAGCCGAGGCTTGCGCGGGCGCCGCGACCTGGTCCGACGCAACCGGTGCAGCGGGAGCGGTCTGCGTCGTCGTTATTTCGTTTTCTTGCTGTTGATCAGACACAGTGTTTGCTCAACTTTCTTTTCAAGCCCTGTGATCACATGCTCCCTGCATAAACCTTCAGGGCGGCTAAACAGTCTAGTTCCGTTCAAAACGACGGACATCATTGATCTGTATCGAGATGATT
The DNA here is from genome assembly GCA_902489225.1 of uncultured Collinsella sp. Classification (GTDB taxonomy): domain Bacteria; phylum Actinomycetota; class Coriobacteriia; order Coriobacteriales; family Coriobacteriaceae; genus Collinsella. The sequence goes on along the minus strand of CABTZA010000182.1, from coordinate 2,023 downwards.
GCGTCATATACGCAGCGTTAGTGTAACACAACCGCAACCACCTGCAACTTAGTCATTGGAAACGCTCTTAAACGACTAGTTAAAGGGGCACTCTTTGGTTTAACACCCACAAATCTGACTGCCTCCGCCAAAACTATGGCGGTTTACTACGATGAATCGCTCAACCGCGACCACTCCGAAACTTGTTGAACTAAAACCGCAGGTAGATGCCTTGCACTTTTTTGCGAAAAGCCGGCGTGGTTGGAATTTCTCATTTCATCGTAGTAAACCGGCATAGTTTCGTATTTCCAGCAGTTCCAAATTCGTCAATACGTCGGCGTTTGCAAAAAGCCCGACCTCCGTGGGAGATCGGGCTTTCAAGGCTTAGTTAAACCAAGTCTGTACGGTCAAATGACCCGCAGATTACATCTGCTCGGGAGCGGAGACACCAACAAGGGTGAGCACCAGGGCGAGCGTCACGCGGACGGCATCGCAAGCGGCCAGACGGGCACGCGAAAGCTCGGGGTCGACGGGACGGCCCTCGCTCGGCAGCACCTGGCAAGCAGCATAGAAGCTGTGGAAGTCGCCGGCAAGCTCCTCGGCAAAGTGCGTCAGACGGAACGGGGCGCGATCACGAGCGCAGCTGGCGATGAGGTCGGTGAGCTCGTTGAGCTTACGCGAAAGGGCAAGCTCGGTCGGGTCGGTCAGCAGCGAGTAATCGACGTTCTCACCGATGGCCTTGGCGGCGACGGCCTTCATGCCCATCTCGTCAGCCTGCTCGGGCGTAACGTCAGCGGCACGGCGCAGGATGGAGCACACACGGGCGTGAGCGTACTGCACGTAGTACACCGGGTTGGAGTTGTCGCGTTTCTTAACGGCCTCAATATCGAAGTCGACCATCTGGTTGGAGCTCTTGGAGATGAGCGTATAGCGAGCGGCATCGGAGCCGACCTCGTCGACAAGCTCCTGCAGGGTCACCATGGTGCCCTTGCGCTTGGACATACGGACGGGCTTGCCGTTGCGCAGCAGGTTGACGAGCTGGCCCAGCAGAACCTCGAACTTGCCGGGGTAACCCAAGGCATCGCAGACGCAGCGGACACGCTCGATGTAGCCGTGGTGGTCGGCGCCCCAGATGTCGATGACGTGGTCGACGCGCTGGAACTTATCCCAGTGATAGGCAACGTCGGAGGCGAAGTAGGTGTACTCGCCGTCGGACTTGATCAGGACGCGGTCCTTGTCATCGCCCAGGTCGGTGGAGCGGAACCACAGGGCGCCGTCCTTGGTGTAGAGATAGCCCATCTTGTCGAGCTTCTCAAAAGCGCGGTCGACGGCAGAGGTGCCGGCGGTCTCGCCCTCGGTGTCCTTCACGTACAGCGAACGCTCGGAGTACCAACGATCGAAGTCGCAATTGACGGCGTGGCAGAGGTCGCGCATGTTGTCGACCATCTTCACATAGCCGCGCTCGCGGAAGCTCTCCATGCGCTCCTGAGGATCGGCGTTGACCCACTTGTCGCCGTCAGTGCGCCAGAACTCGGCGGCCTCGTCGATGATGTAGTCGCCGCCATAGGAGTCCTTGCCAAGGGTCTCGGCAAAGTTATCCTGGTACGGATGAGTCTCGGGATGCTCGTCGTTCTCGTCGGCAACAAAGGCGTCGCGGTCGGCAATCAGCAGTTTGTGAGCCTCGTCGATATCCACGCCCTGCTTGGCGATGATGTCGGCAAGCTGCATATAGCGCGTGCTGATGGAGTTGCCGAAGGTGTTCATCTGAGAGCCGTGGTCGTTGATGTAGAACTCACGCTGGATGTCGTAACCGGCGTGGTCCATAACACGGCAGAGCGAATCGCCCAGCGCGGCCCAGCGGCCGTGGCCGATGTGCATGGGGCCGACGGGGTTGGCGGAAACGAACTCGACCTGGGTCTTCAGGCCACCACCGACGTTGGACTTAGCGAAGTCCATGCCCTTCTCGCGGGCCTCGCCAAAGATGGCATTCTTGACAGCGACGGAAAGGTAGAAGTTTATGAAGCCAGGGCCGGCGATCTCGACC
>CABTZA010000181.1 GCA_902489225.1 uncultured Collinsella sp. | reverse complement strand
GGTTAAGTTTGCTGCTCTACAGTCCTGCGCAAGACGGAAAGCACATTAAGTGCTTTCCTTTGCGTGCGGAACTCGCGACAAACTTAACCCCCGCCCTCAGCCCCGGAGACCCTCCCTGCCGTCACATTATTTAACCAGTTTTGCGGGCGTGCGCCGCTGCGCGGCTAGCCCGCGTGCTCCTCGGCGGGGTTGGTCTGATGGATCTTGTTGAACTTCTTACTTTGGCTCAAAGAAAAACGGGAGATGCGTTGTGCATCCCCCGTTTTTGTTGCGGTTAGTCTAGGTCAATAAACTTAGTGCTTAGGATCTTGCCGTCTTTTACTAGCATTCTGGCCATGGTGGGGCCTCGGGTGCCTCTGGGGTAGCTGGCGCTGCCCGGGTTGAGGACTAAGCAACGGCCCACTTGGGCTTCTTTGGTTACGTGGGTGTGGCCGTTGATGGCTACGTCTACGGATCCCACCGGAAGGTCTTCGCGGTAGTGGGCTACGGCGAATTTGAGGCCTTCGTAGGTAAAGAGCGCAAGACGGTCTACATCGGGGCCGTAGTCGCGGTAGTAATCGTTGTTGCCCAGTACGGCCCGCACGGGGGCGATGGTGCATAGGTGCTCGTAGTCCATCTCTGACGTAAGGTCGCCGGCGTGGATAATCAGATCCGCGCCCTCAAGCTCGTCCAGGAGCGCAGGCGATAAATAGCCGTGGGTGTCCGAGATGATGTCGATGCGCTTGGCGCTTGCACTGTTCATGGGATCCCTTCCGCAAAAAAACGATTCGGCAGATACATACAAAAAAGGCCCCACAACTCCGCAGACGATGGGTCTACAGGGCTGCGGGGCCAGTGTGCTAGAGACTCAGGGCCTTCTTGAGCGGCACGACGCGGCGGCGCGAAACCGGCACGCGTTCGTCGACGCCCGTAATGCCCAGCTGGATGGCGCCCGAGGGCACCGTCTCGACGTCCGTGACGCACGCCAAGTTGACGATATAGCGGCGGTGAACACGGAAGAAGCCAAAGTCGCAGAGCTTGGCCTCAAACTGCGCCAGCGAGGTCGTCGACAAAAAGCGATCATCGACGGTATAGATGCAGGAGTAATCGTCCTTGGCCATGATAAAGCGAATGTCGTCCACGGGAATGAGCGCCTTGCGGCCGCCCTTTTCCACCGGGATACGCTCGATGGTCACCTTGCTGTCCGTAACCGGCTTGGCGCGTTGCATGACCTTCTCGATCGCGCGATCCAAGCGAGCTTCCTCGACCGGCTTCATCAGATAATCGACGGCATCCACGTCGAATGCCTCGACCGCATGGTCACTATACGCAGTCACAAACACGATCGCCGGCGGATTTTTGAGCTTATGCAGCGCCTCGGCAAGTTGCAGGCCCGAGGCACCGGGCATCGAGATATCGAGAAACACGACATCCACGCGACTTTCCATAAGCATCTCGATGGCGGAGCGGACGCTCGACGCCTCCGTGATCGTGCCGATCTTGCCCGTTTGCTCGAGCAGGAAGCGAAGCTCCGAGCGAGCCGGCGCCTCATCATCCACAATCATCGCACGCAGCATAGGGATAAAACCTTTCGTCAACTAACTACGCCGGGCATCCGTCGCATGACGTTGAGCCCGTAGCCTTTTATTTTACTCTTGAATGTCGAAGATGCTCTCTGACAAATCAAGATGAAGGAGCACTTTGGTGCCCTTGCCCGGCGCCGATTCGACACGCGTATAGGAGTGCGGCCCATAAAAGCGATGGATGCGCTCCGAAATATTGTGCATGGCCACACCGGCGCCGCCACCCTGGGGAGAGCTGGCGTCGGGACGGGCAGAACGCTCGTCAAACAGTCTGGCGGCGGTACCCTCATCCATGCCCACGCCATTATCGGCCACGGCAATCAAGATCGCATCCTCGCCGTCTTGGTGAACGGTCACGTCGATCCTCAGGGCGTCGTCATCGCCCATACCATGACGTACGGCGTTCTCGACAATCGGCTGGATCACGAACGCCGGCACCAGCGTATCTTCCACGTCCTCGGACACATCGAACGTCGCAAGCACGCGGTCCTCGCCAAAGCGGGCCTTCTCAAAGGTAAGGTAGCGCTTGGTCTGTGCAACCTCGCGCGAGACCGGAATAAGCGATCCCGAGTTGTCGAGCGTGGCACGATAGAACGATGAGAACTCACGAAGCAGTTCGCGGGCCCGCAGCGGGTCGGTGCGCGTAAACGATGCAATGGTGTTCAGCGTGTTGAACAGGAAGTGCGGGTTAATCTGCGCTTGCAGCGCACGCACCTCGGCGCGCGCCGTGAGTTCCTTTTGCACCTCGAGCTCGTGGATGGCGAGCTGCGTGGACAAGATCTCGGCAAAGCCCGAGGCAAGCGCGTACTGGGTACGGTCGACGGCGCGCGGGGTCTTGTAGTAGAACTTGAGCGTGCCGACGGTACGATCGCCCACCTTGATGGGGGCGATAATGCCGGCGGGGACTTGGTTGTGCGAGCCATCCGAGCCCACGACATCCACCATACGGTTGAACGACTGCACGATGCCATGTTCGATAACGTAGCGTGTGGCAAGCGTGTGGATGGGAGAATCTGGCAGTAGTTTTTCCTCAAACTCGCCTGCGCAGGCCAACACGTTGCCCTCGTCGGTGATGGCCACCGTCATGGCGCGCGTCTCGGGCAAAATGCGCCGGCACACCAAACGCGCCGACTCCTGCGTCAGACCGCCCTTAATGTCCTCGAGCATGGCCGAGGCCACCGAGAGCGTCTCCTCGGTGTACTGGGAGCGCACCGAATCGGGATTGAGCATCAAAAAGATAAAGATGCACAGAAAGATGCACAGCAGCGCGCAGGCAATCACCGTGGCGATCGGCTCGATACCGGTCACCAAGGCAAAAATAAAGTACACCAGCACGCAAATGGCGCAGGCAACGGCAATGATGCGAAAGATTGATATTGAACTATCGCGCTGGGCGCGGCGGTCGATCATTCGGCCCCCTCCAGGATACTGATCAGTTGTGCGTCACGCCAAAGCCCGTCCATGATCTTGGGCCAAAAGCTCTGGAAACGCAGGTAGCTTGCAGCGTTTTGGCGCGCATAGGCCTTTGCCTCGCCGATACCATGGCGCCAGATGCGCAGGTAGCCCTCATGCTCGCGGGTAAACACACTGCGGACCATAGCGGTCTTGCGCACGCGGTCGTCGAGCTCGCGCGAAATCCACGGGCCCGGGTAGGGCATGAGTGATGCCGCCGTAACGGGAATGAGCTCCTTTTGATGCGCGGCGAATGTCAACTTGGCCCGTTCGTAGTACCAACGGTATACATCCTGCATAAAGCGCGGTGAGCGCTTTTCGGACTCCGGAGGCAGATGGCGCACGGTCCACTCGTTATCGAACCACACGTCGTAGCCAAACATACGCATGTTAAAGAGGTAATCCAAGTCCTCGCCGCGGGTGATAAACGGGTCAAAGGCCACACGCGTAAAGGCGCGGGCGTGCAGGGCCATCAGGCCGCC
>CABTZA010000180.1 GCA_902489225.1 uncultured Collinsella sp. | reverse complement strand
GTGCAGCTTGCCGACGAGGCGTACTGCATCGGCGGCCCGCGTCTTGCCGAGAGCTACCTCAACGATGATGCCGTGCTCACCTGTGCCGTAAAGTCGGGCGCCAAGGCCATTCATCCCGGCTACGGCTTTTTCTCCGAGAAGGCGAGCTTCGTGCGCGACTGCGACAAGTATGGCCTGGCGTTTGTCGGTCCTTCGGCCGAGGTGATCGACAGCATGGGCGACAAGGACGCCGCACGCCGAACGGCTGCCGCGGCGGGCGTGCCCATCGTGCCGGGCTGCGATTTGCTCAAAAGCCCCGAGGAGGCGACGGCCGAGGCCGAGCGCATTGGCTGCCCCGTGCTTATTAAGGCGCGTGCAGGCGGTGGCGGTCGCGGCATTCGCAAGGTCGAGCGCGTGGAAGATGCGGCAAAGGCCTTTATTGAAGCGCGTGCCGAGGGAGAGGCCGTTTTTGGCGACGGCGAGTGCTACATGGAGAAGTTCGTCGCGCCGGCGCACCACGTCGAGGTGCAGATTATGGCCGATAAGCAGGGTCATGTGTTTTCGCTCGGCGAGCGCGAGTGCTCGGTGCAGCGCCGCAACCAAAAGCTGATCGAGGAGAGCCCCGCGCCGTGCCTCGACGGACACGACGACATTCGTGCCCGCATGCACAAGGCCGCACGCGACCTGGCTCGTGCCGTCGGCTACGAAGGAGCCGGTACCATCGAGTTCCTGTATTCGGACGACGGCAATTTCTACTTTATGGAAATGAACACGCGCTTGCAGGTGGAGCATCCGGTTACGGAGTTTGTGACCGATACCGACTTGGTCAAGTGGCAGCTGCGCGTGGCAGCCGGCCAGCCTCTGCCCTTTGAGCAGGAGGACATGCCGGTCCGCAACCACGCCATGGAGTGCCGCATCAATGCCGAAACGCCGGACTTTCTGCCGTCATGCGGAACGGTCACCGCGTTGCGTGTGCCGGGTGGTCCGCGCGTGCGCTGGGATTCGGCCATGTTTACCGGTGCGAACGTTCCGCCGTACTACGACTCCATGCTCGGCAAGCTTATCGTGTGTGCGCCCACGCGCGACGGCGCCATTCGCAAGATGCGCTCGGCTTTGGGCGAGCTCGTGATTGAGGGCGTGAGCGAAAACAGCGAGCTTCAGCTCGACGTGCTGGCAAACGATGAGTTCTTGTCGGGCATGTACCACACCGATCTGATGGGGCATCTCTATGCTGATGAATAGAAAAGCGAAGACGGTCAACGTCCTCGAGGGGCCGATGACCGAGTCGTGCGCCGAGTTTCCCGCGCGCCACGTGTTTATCAAGTGCTCGGAGTGCCGCCGTGTGATCGATGAGGCGCGCCTGCACGACAACCTCGAGGTCTGCCCTCGTTGTGGCAAACACTTTCGCGTGAGCGGCCGCGCGCGCATGCGCATGACGGTCGACGAGGGCACGTTTGAGGAATGGGATGCCAATCTGGCGTCGGAGGACTTCCTCTCGTTTCCCGGCTATGCCGACAAGCTCAAGGGCGCGGTCGAGCGTTCGGGCGAGCGCGATGCCGTTGTGTGCGGCAAGGGCAAAATCTGCGGTTGCGATACGGCGCTCTTCTTTATGGACGCCAACTTCATGATGGGCTCGATGGGTTCCGTGGTGGGCGAGAAGATCTGTCGCACATTTGAGCGTGCGACCGAGCTGGGGCTGCCGGTCGTCGGCTTTACCGTTTCGGGCGGTGCGCGCATGCAGGAGGGCGTGACATCGCTTATGCAGATGGCCAAGATTTCTGCGGCGGTTAGGCGCCACAGTGAGGCGGGCGGCCTGTATATCACGGTGCTCACCGACCCCACGACCGGAGGCGTAACCGCGAGTTTTGCCATGGAGGGCGACATTATCCTGGCCGAGCCCGATGCCCTGACGGCATTTGCCGGCCCGCGCGTGATCGAGCAGAACATGCACAAGCGTCTGCCCAAGGGATTCCAGCGCTCCGAGTTTTTGCTGGAGCACGGCTTTTGCGATGCCGTCGTTCCACGTGGCGAGATTGCGCTCACGGTAGGCGAGCTGCTGGCGCTGCACGAAGGGCACGCGCCTGGCCTGGGGGCTCCGCATGAGATCGTGCATACGGGTCGCCGCGGCAAAAAGCTGGGACACTTGTTCAAGCGCTCGACGGCACCAAAAACCGCGCTCGAGATTGTCAAGCAGACCCGCTCGGCAGATCGCGCCACGGCGGGTGAGATGATCTCGCTGGGCCTGGATGGATTTGTGGAGCTGCACGGCGACCGTTACTTTGGCGAGGACGCCGCTGTGGTGGCTGGCATTGGCTGGAAAGACGGACGCCCCGTAACGGTCGTCGTCATCGAGCGCGGCACCACGACCAAAGAGCGTATGCGCCGCAACTTTGGCATGGCGCATCCCGAGGGCTACCGCAAAGCGCGTCGTCTGATGCGCCAGGCCGAAAAGTTTGGTCGACCGGTTCTGTGCCTGGTCGATACTTCGGGCGCGTTTTGCGGCATCGGTGCCGAGGAGCGCGGCCAGGGCGAGGCGATTGCCCAGAATCTCATGGAGATGAGCGGCCTTAAGACGCCGATTGTCTCGGTGGTGACAGGCGAGGGCGGCTCTGGTGGCGCGCTGGCGCTGTCCGTGGCCGATCGCATCCTGATGCTCTCGAGCTCGGCCTATTCGGTCGTGAGCCCCGAGGCCTGTGCGTCGATCCTGTGGAAGGATACCGAGCGTGCGAATGAGGCCGCCGAGGCGCTGAAGCTCACGGCCTCCGATCTGCTGGCGCTCGGCATCATCGACGGCATTGTTGACGATAGGGGCCTGTCACATGATGAGATCGCCGGTGCCGTCATGTCCTCGGCATTTGCGGCCTTCGATACGCTTGGGCGGCTCGACGACGCGACCCTCACAAACCTCCGCTACGAAAAGTACCGCGCAATCGGTCGATACCGCACGATGTGACAAAGGGATAGCCCGCATGTCACATTGGGAAAGGCGTTCCATGTCACAAGTTTCTAACACCTCGTTTACAACGACGGTTTCATCAAATGCCATGGCCGTGGTGGACTATCTGTCCAAAAGCATGATGTCAGCGCTGCCCTTTATTGTCTGCGCGGCGTTGTTTCGCACCGTCGCCGTCATTATGGGCGAAGGCATGCTGGGCCTGTGGTCTGCCGATTCCGAAATCTATCGCCTGTTCTACAGTTGGCTCTATAACGCCGGCTACTACTTTTTACCCATTTATCTTGGTTGGGCGGCCGCCCGCCAGCTCGGTTGCTCGGAGCAGCTGGGCATGATGCTGGGCGGCGTATTGATTGCGCCCGATCTGCTTAAGCTCGTCGATGCCGCATCGACGACGGGGGCATCGATGACTTCCGTGTATGGTCTGCTTCCCGCGCCGGTCAACGATTACACGACGACTGTTATTCCGGTTCTCATCTCGGTGCCCGTGCTATGGCGAGTGGAGTGTTTCTTTCAGCGCGTTATCCCTAAGGCCGTGGCGTTTTCGTTCGTTCCGTTTGCAACC
>CABTZA010000179.1 GCA_902489225.1 uncultured Collinsella sp. | reverse complement strand
GAGAACGTCGAGGCGATTAAGAAGGTCCTCCAGGACAACGGCCTCCTTTAAAGCTTTCCCAGGCACCCGACCTCGCCGTTCAACCGTGCGGCCATGACCCATTAGGTCAATGGCCACACGGCTTCTCGGCGATCTCGGGCACCTGGAAAACCTTTACCGCGCTGTGACGGCTAGCCTGACGGCGCATTTCCTGTAGTTGTTTATATCTCCTAAGGAGAGCGACATGGAGAACAAGTACGTTTGCTCCGTCGATATCGGCGGCACCAAGATTGCGACTGCCATTATGGAGTATCCGGCTGATGGCGGCGTGCCCCATCCGGTCTTTGAAGCCGAGGTTCCCACCGAGGCCCAAGAAGGCGGCGAGGCAGTTTTCCAGCGCATCGAGGCGTCCATCAAGGCTGCTCTCGAGGCGAACCCCGATGTCGAGGTCCTCGGTATCGGTATTGGCGCCGCCGGTGTCGTCGACCCCAAGACGGGCGCCATCGCCTACGCCAACGAGATCATGCCCGGCTGGTCTGGCGTTCAGTTGGGGCCGCGTCTGCGCGAGGACCTTGGTCTTCCCGTTGCCGTGGTGGGCGACGTGCAGGCTCATGCTCTGGGCGAGGCCCACTGGGGCGTCGGCAAGGGCAAGTTCTCCGTCTTGTGTCTGGGCATCGGTACGGGCATCGGCGGCGCATATGTCGAGAACGGCCGCGTGATGCAGGGCTTCCACGGTGCTGCCGGTCATATGGGCCACATCGAGTGCTCGGCTGCCGCCGGCATTCCCTGCGCCTGCGGGCGTTCTGGCCATCTTGAGTCTGTTGCTTCGGGCACTTCCATTGGTCGCATGTACGACGAGCGCTTTGGCCGCGTCGACCCCAGCCGTCCTTCGGTCGGTCGCGATGTAAACGACCTGTGCCGCGCGGGCGACGCAAAGGCGACTGAGGTCATCCATGACGCCGGCTTTGCGCTGGGTGCCAGCTTGGGCTCGCTCGCTAACATCCTGGACCCTGAGGTCATCGTGCTTTCGGGTGGCGTGATTCACCAAGGTCCCGATTGGCGTTCACAGACGTGGAAGGATTCGGTACACGAGGGCTATGCCAGCCAGGCGCTCGATCCGCTTCAGGACACGCCGATCCTCATCGGTTCTCTTGAGGGCGATGCTCCGCTCATCGGTGCCGCCGAACACCTTCTTGCGTCGTTGAAATAAACATAGCTACCAAGTGCGCCTTCTGAGGTGCCGCAGATTGACGTGAAAGAGGAGCGAAGCGTACTTCGGTACGCGAGCGACGGTTTGAACGTCAAGGTGCGGTGTCTCAGAAGGCTGTTTTTGAGAAAGGTTGAGTCGAACATGACCGTTGATCCTTTGATCCAGTCCCTGAAGGGCAAGCTCGTCGTGAGCGTTCAGGCGTATATGGGCGAGCCGCTTCGTACGCCCGAGACCATGGCTCAAATGTCTCGTGCTTGCGAGCTCGGCGGCGCCGCCGCCATTCGCTGCCAGGGCCTTGCCGACATTGCCGCCATTAAGGGTCGCTGTGAGGTCCCCGTTATCGGCCTGTGGAAGGATGGGCACGAGGGCGTTTACATCACGCCGACGCTGCGTCACGCTCGCGCCTGCGTTGCTGCGGGTGCCGATATCGTGGCGATCGACGCCACCGATCGTCCGCGTCCCGACGGCAAGTCGGTCGAGGATACCTTCCGCCCGCTGCACGAGGAGGGTGTGCTCCTGATGGCGGATTGTGCCACCATCGAGGACATTCGCCGTGCGGTTGATATGGGCTTCGACCTTGTATCTACCACGCTTTCTCACGGTGTCGCTGCCATCGACTGCACCATGGCCGATGGCCCCGATCTGCCGCTCCTGCGTCAGTCGACCGAGGAATTCCCCGGTCTTCCCATCATCTGCGAGGGCCGCGTGCACACGCCCGAGGAGGCTCGCGCCGCGATCGATGCTGGCGCCTGGGCCGTTGTCGTCGGCACCGCCATCACGCACCCCACGAGTATTACAAGTTGGTTCAAGGCTGCGCTTGAGGCGTAAGACAGGCCTCGTATCCGCTCGGGGCGGTATACTCAATAAAGGCAATTGATCGCGCGGGATCCGCTGGCCGGGTCCCGCGCTTGTTTTAGGAGGCGCACATGCAAAAGGGAGATGCCATGGATGCGGCGGAGCGCTCGGAGCGCATCCCCGATATCGTCATCATCACCGGAATGTCCGGATCGGGCCGCACACAGGCCATGCACGTGTTCGAGGACATGGGCTATTTTTGCATTGATAACCTGCCTCCGCGTCTCATCGCCCAGCTTGCCGAGCTCGTCGGCATCAATACGGGCGTGGGCAGGCATCTCGCCGTCACCTGCGACCTGCGCAGCCAGGGCTTGTTCGATGAGCTGCTCGATGCCGTTGCCGCACTCGAGGAGCGCGAGATGAGCTGTGACATCGTGTTTCTCGAGGCCTCTGACGAGGTACTGATCCGTCGTTATAGCGAAAACCGCCGCCGCCATCCCATTGCCAAGCCGGGAGAGACTACGGCCGATGCGATTCAGCGCGAGCGCCTGCAGCTGCAGGGCGTTCGCGACCGAGCCGATATGATTATCGACACGAGCCGTCTGCGCACCTCTGCGCTGCGCAACAAGCTGCGTATGGCATTTTCCGAGTTGTCCGACCAGCAGCTCATGGACGTTCACGTGTTCTCGTTTGGCTTTAAGCACGGTATGCCCGTCGAGGCGGACATTATGATCGACGTCCGCTTCCTGCCCAATCCGTTCTACGATCCCGAGATGCGCACCATGACCGGCCTCGATAAGAAAGTCTCCGACTTTGTTCTGGACCATCCCAAGACCCAGGAGTTCTGGAAGGCCTGGACGCAGCTGCTCGATACGGTCATGCCCGGCTATATCGCGGAGGGCAAGCCGCAGCTTTCTATCGCCATCGGTTGCACGGGCGGTCAACACCGCAGCGTTGCCATCGCCGAGGCCACGGCACGTTATTTGGAAGGTGCCCAATATCACGTGAGCATTTCCCACCGCGACCTGTCGCGCGCCAACACGAAAGCATAGGCCTGCATGTCGTTTACCGCCGAGGTGCGTGACGAGCTCGCGCGCTGCGAACCCGAATGTGAATACTGCGACTTGTCGACGCTTGCCGCCCTGACGCGTGTGAGCGGTACACTTTCGCTGGCCGGCTCCGGGCGGTATCGTTTGACGGTCGCGACCGAGACGGGCGCCGTCGCGCGCACGATGATCACACTGACGCATCGCATCCTTAAGCTCAAAACGGAATTCACCGTTCGTAAATCTGTATTGCATAAGGTTCGAAACTACCTCATCACCTTGCCTGATCAGCCAGACCTGGATAAGGCTCTGGTGCTGCTGGGCATCCTCGACCGCAGGGGAGGACTTGTCGCCGGCGTGCCCCGACATATCGTTGCCCGTCCCTGCTGCAGGCTTGCCTATATCCGCGGCGCGCTCATCGCGGGCGGCTTCGTGGCCGATCCACGCGGCGATTTTCATTTGGAGATCGCG
>CABTZA010000178.1 GCA_902489225.1 uncultured Collinsella sp. | reverse complement strand
TTTTACCCATGGTCGCGCAGCTCCTTTTGCTCGTGCGTACCCCTTTGATATGGCGTTGACCCGTAGGTGCCAAGACGGTAGGGTGCGTCTTTGCACCTGCGTGCCAACGCTCGCCGAAATCGATTTACGAAATCGGTTTCGTTTCGAGTTGTAGTATACTCACCTACAGCGTTTTGCAACCGAGATTTTTAAAAAATGCCTAAAATGGCTCAGACTGCTGACAATTGGGAAACGGGGTGCGCCATGGCGCAGATGAGAATCAAGGACATTGCCGCCGAGGCGGGTGTGAGCCCGGCCACGGTCTCGCGCTATCTCAACAACCGTCCCGGGCAAATGACCGAGGAGACCCGCGCCCGCATCGCCGAGGTCATCGAGCGCACCGGCTATCGCCCACGTGCTGCCGCGCGCAATCTGCGCAGCTCGCGTACCAACCTCATCGGTGTGATCCTGGCCGACATCGCCAACCCGTTCTCGAGCGCCATGCTTGAAGGACTTTCCGCCAGCGCCGCCGCGCGCGGCTGCTCGCTCATGACGGCCATTAGCGGCAACGACCCCGCTAAGGAGGCCGAGTCGCTCGCCAGACTTATCGATGCTGGCGTGGACGGCCTGGTCGTCAACACCTGTGGAGGCAATGACGAGGCGATCGCCGCTGCAGCGGGACGTCTGCCCGTTGTGCTGCTCGACCGCGATGTTGCCGACGGCGGTGTCGATCTGGTGACATCTAACAACCGTGAGCTGGTCGCCGGCCTGGTAGACGCCTTGACCGCCGCTGGCAGCGAGCGCCTGTGCCTGCTCACCGAGGCAAGCGACGACAGCCCCGTGCGTCGCGAGCGCGCCGAGGCCTTTGCCGACGAGCTTTCGCGACGCGGCCTTGCGGGCGAGGTCGTCACCCTGGCCGATGGCGGTGCTACGGGCGTTGGCCGTTTGGACGAGACCATCCGTGGCTATGCAGGTAAAAAGCTCGGCCTTATCGCCGTCAACGGCCTGGTCTTCCTGCGTCTGACCGAGGCGCTAGCGCAGCTGGGACCCTCGCTGCCGGCGGGGCTCAAGATCGCGACGTTTGACGACTACCCCTGGAACCACGTGCTCTTTGGCGGCGTCACCACGGCTGCGCAAGACACCCTTACCATTGCCGAGTGCGTAGTCGAGCGCCTGTCCGAGCGCATCGATGTTGTTACCACCACTGTGGGCGAGGCCGCAAAGCTGGCGCCCAAACGCATCGAGGTCCCCGGCCACATCGAACACCGCGCATCGACCTCGCGCTAACCGCTCGTTCGCAACGGCCTGTTCGCGCACGTTTTTTGAGCGCTTGATACGCTTTAACCCTGCGGAAACATTTTTCTGCGATAGTATCTGCGATATAGACCAGTCGAAACCCGCCCGAAAGAAAGGGGAGCGACATGAACCAGCAGAACATCGATTACGTACTTCGCTCCGTAGAGCAGCGTGACATCCGCTTTGTGCGTCTGTGGTTTGTCGACATTCTCGGCCGCCTCAAGAACTTTGCCATTAGCCCCGAGGACCTCGAGGTCGCTTTTGAGGAGGGTATTGGCTTTGACGGCTCCGCCATCGAGGGCTTTGCTACGCCCGAGGAAGCCGACATGCTCGCATTCCCCGATGCTTCGACCTTCCAGATTCTGCCGTGGCGCCCGAGCCACAACGGCGTCGCCCGCGTGTTCTGCGACGTGTGCACCCCCGACCGCAAGCCCTTCGCCGGCGATCCGCGCGATGCGTTGCGCCGCATGTTCCGCAAGGCCGAGAAGGCTGGCTACCTGCTCAACGTGGGCGCCGAGCTGGAGTATTACTACTTCCCCGACGAGCACACGCCCGAGCCGCTCGACAACGTGGGCTACTTCGATCTTTCGGTGAGCGATGCCGCCCGCGACCTGCGCCGCAACACGGTTCTCACGCTCGAGAAGATGTCCGTGCCCGTGGAGTACACCTTCCACGCTGCCGGCCGCTCGCAGCACGGCATGAGCCTGCGCCACGCCGAGGCCCTGAGCATGTCCGACGCCATCACCACGGCCAAACTAATCATTAAGCAGCAGGCCTACGAGAGCGGTTGCCACGCCTCCTTTATGCCCAAGCCGTTGGCGGGCGAGGACGGCAGCGCTATGTTCCTGTGCCAGTCGCTATTCGACCACGACGGCAACAACGTCTTTTGGGGCGAGGACGACGAGAAGTACCACCTCTCCGATATCGCCAAGCACTACATGGCCGGCATCCTGGCGCATGCCCGCGAGATTAGCGCCATCACCAACCCCACGGTCAACTCGTACAAGCGCATCACCACGGGCGGCGACTCCGTGCCGCAGTACGCCACGTGGGGCCTGCGCAACCGCGCGAGCATGGTCCGCATTCCGGTCTACAAGCCCGGCAAGCAGCTGTCCACGCGCATCGAGCTTCGTAGCCCCGACCCCATGGCCAACCCGTACCTGGTCAACGCCGTCACGCTGGCGGCTGGTCTGGACGGCATCGAGCGCAAGCTGGAACTCCCGCCCGAGGCAACGGCCGAGACGCTCAAGCTTACCGACCGTCAGATGCTCGAGGCCGGCTACACGCCGCTGCCGCGCTCGCTCAAAGAGGCGCTCGACGTGTTTGAGGACTCGCAGTTTATGAAGGATGCCCTCGGCGAGCACATCCACAGCTTCTTCCTCAAAAAGAAGCGCGACGAGTGGCATAAGTTCGAGTCTACGATCACCGAGTGGGAGATTAAGCACTACCTGGCGAACTCCTAATCGCGCTGGCTTGTTTCAGTACGATTGAGCTCATTTTTTTGGAGGCCGATATGTCCGAAAAGAGTGCCCTGTTCATGGCGCGCACGACGCGCTTCCACGAGTTTGCCCGCAGCTTGACGACCACCCTGGGTGTCGAGGTGAGCCTGGCCACCCCCGATTCGCCGACTGCGGCGCACGACTTTGACCTGCTGATCCTCGATTCCGATGGAATCCGCAGCGACCGCATCGATCAGATTGCCAAGTGGCTTGACGACCGCGGCGGCGTCCCCATGCTGGTGATCGTCGACGACGAGGCGCTCGGTACCTTGCGCCTGCCCAATCACGCGCATGCCGACTTTGTATGCCCCACGGCGACACCCAACGAGCTCAAGGCTCGCGCGCAGCGCCTGATGGGCGAGGAGGAGACCGTCACCGCCGACGATGTACTCAACATCGATAACCTCGAGATTAACCTGGCTACCTACCAGGTAACGCTCGATAACGAGCCTATCGACCTGACGCTGATGGAGTACTCGCTGCTGAGCTTTTTGGCGACGCATCCCAACCGCGCCTACAGCCGCGAAGTGCTGCTGCACCGCGTGTGGGGCTTTGAGTACTGCGGCGGCACGCGCACCGTCGACGTGCACATTCGACGTATCCGCTCCAAGGTGGGCCCGCAGATCGCGGCACACATCACCACCGTCCGCGGCGTGGGCTATCTGTTTAAGGACTAGATTTCCGCCACAAAGGGGACACGCGCCTTTGTAGTGGTTTTGACGCAGATGCGGGTTCCTTTCGGGCCTGCAACAGAACTTAA
>CABTZA010000177.1 GCA_902489225.1 uncultured Collinsella sp. | reverse complement strand
GCCGAACGGACTGCCAAGTTTTCAACAGCCCTCCCCAACTGGCCAAAAGCTTGCCGAGAGCTGGACGAAGTTCTGTTGAAAACCCCATTTTTTTTCTCATGCAGAAGCTTTGCGCGACAAGTGAGTAGACTTTTTTGAACATCCCGAGCAGCCCGGTCATCCTGCTTTTCAAAACCGCAGGTAGATAGCTTGTTACAAAACTGCCTGGTCGCCAAAGTGCTAAAAGTCTACTCACTTAGATTGCAGAGTGCCCCCCATTAGCTGCAATTCCAAGGTAGTTAGTACTTTTGGACTCAGGTCGTCATACTGGACAAGAATATGAGTTGAGTTTTCAGGGGCAGATGCGCCATCGGCACACCAAAAACAGTCACCGATATCGATAAAAGGGATGCTCGAGCGCGTGAGGGCCCGTGCAATAGTGCTTCCGCCCGTTCCACGCTCCGCAACCACGGTACAGTAAAGGCCCGCGTCTGCATGCTCGATCGAGACCTCCCCTGCCGGAAATGCCTTCCGTACAAGCGCCATCAGGCCATCACGCGCCTCACGAGCACGAACGCGCACGCGGTTCACATGTCGCTCGTAATCACCCGATTCCAGCAAACGAGCCAAAGCGACCTGGTCAACAGAACTCACCGACGAGGCGTAAAAACCAAGGTTGCGCCTAAACCGCTCCATTAGCTCATCGGGCAGCACCATGTACGCTAGACGCAACGCCGATGACAGGCTCTTCGAAAACGTGTTGGTGTAGATAACCGACTGGGAGGCATCGATCGACGCGAGCGCGGGAATTGGCTTGCCGGCAAGGCGAAACTCACAATCAAAGTCATCTTCGATGAGGTACCGACCTGGTCGCTCGGCGGCCCAGCTCAGTAGCGCATAGCGACGCGCAATACTCGTCACAAGGCCGGTCGGATACTGATGAGACGGCATCAAGTGAAGGACATCGGTCCCGCTTTTCTGCAGAGTGCTCAAGTCCACGCCCTCATCATCCAACGGGATATGTCGTACTTGGCAGCCCATAGCCTGATAGATACGCGTCAGACGCAAATAGCCCGGGTCCTCAACGGCATACACCTTGTCGGCTCCAAGCAACTGAACCAACATGGTATCGAGCAGCTGGGCGCCCGCACCGATAACAATGTTGTCGGGGTCGACATTCATACCCCTCGTCCCGCGCAGATGATGAGCAATTGCGCATCGTAGCCGAACGGTGCCCTGTACCGGTGCGGGCGAAAAGATCTCGCGCTCGTCTTCGGATGCCAGCGTCGCCCGCAGTGCGCTTTGCCAAAGCCGCGCCGCCTCCAAAGCGGAAGGAGAAAGTGCGTCGAATTGCTCGACCCGCCCGCGGACATCATGCGCGCTGGGGTCCACAGAGACGGCATCTCGGTCGATGCCCTCCGAAGCCAAAGGCAAAACCGGTGCATCCGGAAGCTTGCAAGCGTAGTAGCCACGCCGCGGCTTTGAGCAAATATAGCCCTCGGCAAGTAGCTGGCTATATGCATTCTCGATAGTAATGACACTGATTCCCAGATGACTGGCAAGGGCGCGCTTAGACGGCAAATGCCCCCCCGCCACAATGCGTCCAGCTACGATATCATCTCGAATTTGCTGGTAAACATACTCATAGAGCGATGCTTCGCCGCGTTTTTCCAAATTGTAGTCAAGCATGAGTTTGCCACCTGATCTTATCGAGCTGTTCAATCTGGTATTAGTCTGACCTTATTATTATCTCGAAAACTGAGTATTTCGCCATACCCAGCTCCCAGATAGGATGTTCCGTCAAGCAATGCACATGCCAACCAAGGGAGCAACCATGCCAGAACAGACCAGCAAGGCCGATCGCGTCAAACTCAATCGCGAGCTCGCGCAGATGCTCAAGGGCGGCGTCATCATGGACGTCACCACGCCCGAGCAGGCACGCGTCGCCGAAGAGGCGGGCGCCTGCGCCGTCATGGCACTCGAGCGCATTCCGGCCGACATCCGTGCCGCAGGCGGCGTCTCGCGCATGAGCGACCCCAAGATGATCAAGGGCATCCAGGAGGCCGTCTCCATCCCCGTCATGGCCAAGTGCCGCATCGGTCACATCGTCGAGGCGCAGGTCCTTCAGGCCATCGAGATCGACTACATCGATGAGTCCGAGGTTCTCTCCCCTGCCGATGACGTCTATCACATCGACAAGACCCAGTTTGACGTGCCGTTTGTCTGCGGCGCCCGCGATCTGGGCGAGGCGCTGCGCCGTGTTGCCGAGGGCGCCACGATGATCCGCACCAAGGGCGAGCCGGGCACGGGCGACGTGGTCCAGGCCGTGCGCCACATGCGCAAGATCCAAAAGCAGATCCGTGACGTTGTTGCTCTGCGCGACGACGAGCTCTTTGAGGCAGCCAAGCAACTGCAGGTTCCGGTCGAGCTGGTGCGCGAGGTCCATGCCACGGGCAAGCTTCCCGTTGTGAACTTTGCCGCCGGCGGCGTAGCGACCCCTGCCGACGCCGCGCTGATGATGCAACTGGGCGCCGAGGGCGTCTTTGTCGGCTCGGGCATCTTTAAGAGCGGCGACCCCGCCAAGCGCGCCGCCGCCATCGTCAAGGCCGTGGCAAACTTCACCGATGCCAAGCTCATCGCCGAGCTTTCGGAGGACCTGGGCGAGGCCATGGTGGGCATCAACGCCGACGAGATCGAAATCATCATGGAAGAGCGCGGACGCTAGTCCAGCAGAAAGGATCGCGCATGAGCGATTACGCAGACCAGACGGTCGCCGTGCTGGCGGTCCAAGGTGCTTTTGCCGAGCACGAGGCGAGGCTGTCCGAGCTGGGCGCACACTGTATTGAGCTGAGGCAGGCGGCCGATTTGCAGCAGGACTTTGACCGTCTAGTACTTCCCGGCGGTGAGTCTACCGTTCAAGGAAAGCTGCTTGATGAGTTGGGCATGCTCGAGGAGCTTCGTGCCCGCATTGTTGAAGGCATGCCCGTCCTGGGCACCTGCGCCGGCCTGATTCTGCTGGCTCACGACCTTGCCGCCCATGACGATAAGGGCACGCCGCGTTTGGCAACCATGGATGTGCTTGTCGAGCGCAATGCCTACGGCAGACAGCTCGGCAGCTTTCGAACCAAGGGGCAGGTAGCCGGCATCGACGGTGAAGTGCCGCTGACGTTTATCCGCGCGCCCCGCATCGTCGAGGTCCACGGCGACGCAAAGGCCTTAGCGAAAGTCGACGGGTGCATCGTCGCCGCGCGCCAGGGCAACCAGCTCGGCGTAACCTTCCACCCCGAACTCGATGAAGACACCCGCCTCCACGAACTGTTCCTACAAATGTAGGCATCGAAATCAACAAACGAAACGAGAGTGGATAATCTCCCACCTTGAGCATGAATATGGGCTCATACCGGGAGATTATCCACTCTCATGCTACGTAGTCGTTGGGGACGTTCTTAAATGACCAGTCAAACAAGAACGTCCCCAACGACTATCTTTTAGCAGGTCTGGATCATGGCAATGTCGATGTTTTGGCACTGACAGCGAGCGCCCACCAGAGCGAACAAATTGGCATGAAAAGAGGACGGCATAGACCTTCTGGTCAT
>CABTZA010000176.1 GCA_902489225.1 uncultured Collinsella sp. | reverse complement strand
TAGAGCGTGGAGCGGCCGCCCTTGGGGAGCATCGTCATAAAGCAGAACACGCAGGCGTTGACGCAGGTACGCATGCCGTCGAAGATGGGGCCGTCGAACTCAAGGCCCCAGTCCTCGCCCGGGAAGCGGTCGAGCTCTACAGGGGTGACGGTGCCGTCGCGCGGATCGAATACCTCAAGCTCGACGGTGTCGTCGTCGGCCTCCCAGAGCCACACAATCATGTCGGTGAGTTGCTCGCCGTTGACCGTGAGCACGCGCATGCCCGGCTCGATACCCACATCCCATGCGGGCGACTCGGGACGCACGTTCTTAACGAGCGCGCCCTCACCCGGCTCGGGGTCGCGGCTGCGCCCGTAATCGGCCACCTCGGCGGCGTATGCGGGTACGGTCTGGTCCATGATTAGCAGCAAAGCTCCTTGATGCGCGCAACGGCGCGTTCGATGTGTTCTTGCGGGGTGGAAGCGCCGGCGGTGATGCCGATGTGGTGAGCGTCGGTAAACCACGCGGCCTGGAGCTCAGAAGCTTCCTCGATGTGATACGTGCGCTCGCAGGCGTCTGCGCAAATCTGCGCCAGGCGGCGGGTGTTGCCCGAGTTTTTGCCGCCCACCACGACCATGCAGTCGCAACGTTTGGCGAGTGTGGCTGCTGCCTGTTGACGTTCACTTGTGGCAGCGCAGATGGTGTTGATCACACGCAGCTCCTGCACGCGCGGGGTGATAGCAGCCACGACCTCGGCGAGGTTCTGCGCAGTCTGGGTGGTCTGCACAACCAGACCTACCTTGCCCTTGAGCGGCAGCGCTTCCGCATCGGCAGCGCTGCTCACGACCTGCGCGTCACCACCAGCGTGGCCCAGGATGCCCTCGACCTCGGGATGCCCCGGCTCGCCTACGACTACCACGCGGTAGCCCTCGCGCACCAGGCGCTCGGCTGCCATATGGACCTTCTTGACGTAAGGGCAGGTGGCGTCGACCACGTTGAGGCCGCGCTTGCAGGCAGCATCGATCACCTGCGGCACCACGCCGTGGGCGCGGATGATCACGGTGCCGGTTGCGGCGTCGTCCAGGTTCTCGGCTAGGCCAACGCCTGCCTCAGCAAGCTCGCGCACCACGATGGGGTTATGGATGAGCGGACCCAAGGTATGGACCTGAGTGCACTCCCCTGCCTGCGGCGCGGCGGCCAGCGCCATATCGAGCGCACGCTGTACGCCGTAGCAAGTGCCGGCGTGGGCGGCGATCTCGATGGTGGGAGCGTCTGCCTTGCCAGGCGCAGGCTCGGCAGTGTTCATGACTTCCTCGCTCATGGCTAGAACCTGCCCGGATGCTCGGCGCACAGCTCGTCTCGCATAGCGTAGACGCGGTTCATGGCCTCGGACTCAAACCATTCCAGGCGCTCCGTGCGCTTAAGCCCAGCCGGTGCGTCGGAAAGCGAGACGGCCTTGCCGGCGCGGATCCAGCACTTCTTGGGACGCATGAGCTTTTTGCCTGCGGGCGTGATGTCGGACCAGCCGCAGATGGCGAGCGGGTTGACGGGCGCCTTGCCCATCTGGGCGATGAGCGCAAAGCCGCCGTGGACCTCGGGCTTGATCTCGCGCGAGCGGATGCGCGTGCCCTCGGGGAAGATCAGGACGTCCTCGCCGCGCTGCAGCGCATGCTGAGCGGCGCGCAGGCACTTCATATCGGCAGTACCACGCTCCACGGGGATGCCGCCAACGCGGCTAAAGGCCCAGCGCACAATCTTGCTCTTGGCGAACTCGGACTTAAAGATGGGACGAATGCGGCGGCCCCCAAAGAACAACGCCGTCTCAACGGCCAGGAGCTCGGCCATCGAGGTGTGGTTGCAGATGACCACGCTGCCGCGGCCTTCCTGGCGCTCAAACAGCAGGTCAGCGTCCTCGACTTTCCAACGCCACATGAACTTGGAGAAGGCCCAAAGGATGGCCATGACTACGACGACGGTGCCGCGGATGAACGCTGGGAACTCGGCGTAGGGGGCGTTGTAGTAATCCTCGGGCGTCTGCTTAAACAGGCGCATGGGTTACCTCCTTTGGTTGATGAGGTCCTCGATTATCGAGACGACCTCATCGATGGTGTGGGCGGTGGAGTCGACGTGCACGGCGTCTTCGGCGGGCACGAGCGGGGCGACCTCGCGGCTGCTGTCGAGCTTGTCGCGCTGCTTAAGGGCGTCGAGGGTCTCGTCGACTTCGGCCTCGAGTTGCGTGGGCGTGAGCGGCTGGGCATCGTTTTGGTGACGCTGAAGTACGCGGCGGCGGGCACGCTCACGCGGGTCGGCGGTCAGGAACACCTTGACCTGCGCGTTGGGGAACACGACGGTGCCGATGTCTCGACCCTCGGCGACGATGTCGCGGTCCTCGGCGGCACGACGCTGGTGGATGAGCATGGCGGCGCGCACGCCCGGGTAGGCCGAGACCTTGGACACATTGGCGTCGACCTGCGGGGTGCGGATGGCAGCCGAGGCATCCTTACCGTCGATGGTCAGGCGCGTGTCTTCGCCGGTGCCGTTGGTAAAGCGAATCTCGATCTGCTCGGCGAGGGCGTCGATGGCCGCCTCGTCGTCCAGGTCGATGCCGCGGTCGAGCGCGGCGAATGCGACGGCGCGATACATGGCGCCCGTGTCGAGCTTGTTAAAGCCCAGCTGGCGGGCGATCTCCTTGGCGATGGTGGACTTGCCGGAACCGGCGGGGCCGTCGATGGCGACGATCATGCAATGCTTCCTTTCGATGATTGACGTGCTGGTATGGTTCGCGGGCGTTGGGGCGCGGCGGGTTGCCTAGCCCGTGTATCGCTCGCGGTAGGTGTTGCGCTTGGGTGCGGAGCCGTGGCTGCCGTGGTGACGCGTGCGGCTGGCGGTGTTGGTCGCCGGCGCGGCGACGCGCTTGGAGCTGGCCTGCTTGGGCGGGATGCCGCCGGCCTTGAGGATCTGCGCCTCGCGATCGGTGAGTTCGCGCCACGAGCCCTTGGCCACGTCCTTGAGCTCAAGGCCGGCAAAGTTGCAGCGGTGCAGGCGGATTACCGGATGGTGAATCTTGCTCAACATGCGCTTAACCTGATTCTTGCGACCCTCGCGGATAATGACCTCCACGGCGGTGGTGCCGGGCCTGACGCCCTGTGGCGCCACGGCCTCGGCCTCGCGTGCGGTGATGACGCGGCAGATTGCCGGCTGGCATAGGCCGTCGTCGAGCTCGATGCCACGGCGGAGCGGGTCCAGATCGCGGTCGGTCAGCTGCCCGTCCACGAGCGCCTGGTAGGTCTTGTAGACGTGCTTGCTGGGGTGCAGCAGGTCCTGCGACAGGTCGCCGTCGGTGGTAAAGAGCAAAAGGCCCGTGGTGTCGCGGTCCAGGCGACCCACCGGGAAGAGCCCCGGAAAGCGGTCGCGCGGGACAAGATCAGCCACGCAAGGGCGCTCCTGCGGATCGCTCATGGTGGTAAGGTAGCCGGTCGGCTTGTAGAGCATCAGGTACACGGCGCCCTGGTTGAGCTTGACGGGCATGCCGTCGACCTCGATGTGGTCGCGGTCGACATCGACCTTGGTGCCCAGCTCGGTCGCGACCTGGCCGTTGACGGTCACGCGGCCGGCGGTCATCAGGTCCTC
>CABTZA010000175.1 GCA_902489225.1 uncultured Collinsella sp. | reverse complement strand
TCTTTCGGCGCCTCAAAGGTATCAAAGTCATCGACCATCTGACGCAGGTTGAAGATCATGCCATCAACAGGCAACTGCGACATTCTGCGCGCCGCATCGGCAAGAGCCATCTTCTCACCTCCGCACTTCTTAATCATCGTGAGCGCAAAGCCGCGTTCTTCGGCGGCATCGGCGATACCGTCAATCATGTCCACGGCACCGCCCGATAAGTGGAACAGCACCACGCCGATGCACCCGTAACGACCCAACTTGAGCGAACGCGCGGCAAAGTTGGTTCGAAACCCGAGCGCCTCCATGGCCGCATGGACCTTATCGCGCGTCGACTCTCGCACGCTATCAGGCTCGTTGATCACGCGCGACACCGTCTTGAGAGAAACACCCGCGGCAACTGCCACATCGTTCATTGAGACATTTTTCTTGTCCATCGTTGCCACTACTTCTCCAGTCGGTTTTGCATCGCTTGTTTTTTGTGTTCTAGCATACACTACCTGCCCAACTGACAAATCAGCCGTTTATCGGACAATATCGACCGTTCACCCGTAAATCCTTGTTGCTCTTCCAAAAATGTCTTACGTTGTCATTAACGAAATGACAACGTTGTCATTTCGCAATGCCTTCCTTACCCAGGAAGGTTTCCGGGCAGTCCTGACCATCCATCGACGACCAGTTCCATCCACATGCATCGCGCATCAAGCAGCAAAGGAGCTCTATGGACGCCATCGTAAAGATGCTCGAAAAGCATCAACCGTTCTTTGAGAAGATCTCGAGGAACATCTACCTCCAGGCCATCAAGGACGGATTCCTTGGGTGCATGCCCATCGTCCTTACCTCTTCGATCTTTCTGCTGATCGCCACGCTTCCCGGCGTAGTCGGCATCACGCTGCCCCAGCCGCTCATCGACTGGTGCAACAAGCTCTACAACTTCACCATGGGCGTCATGGGCATCATGGTTGCCGGCACCACCGCCAAGAACTTCACGGCATCCATGAACCGTCGCATGCCCGCCGGCAAAGTGCTCAACGACGGTTCCACCATGGTGGCCGCCCAGTGCAGCATGCTTTTGCTCGCCGTTACGCAGTTCACCACCAAGTTCGACGGCTCCGAGCTTTCGGTCTTCGATTGCACCAGCATGGGTACGCGCGGTCTGTTCTCGGCCTATATCGCCGCGTTCATTACCGTGTGGGTTTATAAGTTCTGCGTCTCGCGCGATCTGACCATTAAGCTGCCCAAGGAGGTCCCGGGCGCCATCGCTCAGAACTTCCGCGACATCATCCCCTTTGGCGGCGCCGTCATCATCTGCGGCATCATCGATGTGGTTGTGCGCAACCTCATGGGCGTTCCGTTCTCCGAGCTGCTCATCAAGCTGCTCTCCCCGCTCTTTACCGCTGCAGAAACCTATCCTGGCCTTATCCTTATCCAGGCAGCCACCGCGTTCTTCTGGTTCATCGGCGTCCACGGCCCCTCGATCGTCCAGCCGGGCATCGACCCCATCCGTCTTGCCAACCAGGCCGAGAACCTGCAGGTTCTGCTGGCCGGTGGCCACCCCGCCCACTCCCTCACCTTTAACATGTCGCTCGTAGGTGAGTTCGGCGGCACCGGCGCCACCTTCATCGTGCCGCTTCTGCTGATTCTCTTTATGAAGTCCAAGCAGCTCAAAGCCGTCGGTAAGGCCTCGATTGTTCCTGTTGCCTTTGCCGTCAACGAACCGCTGCTCTTTGGCGCGCCGATGATCCTTAACCCCTACATGCTCATCCCCTTTGTTGCCGCCGGCTGCGTCAACGTGAGCGTTGCCAAGTTCTTTATCGATAACGTAGGCATGAACGGCTTCTCCTTCGTGGTGCCTTGGGCCACCCCCGCCCCCATCGGCATCTTCATCACCACGAACTTCCAGCTTATCGCCCTGGTATTTGTCGCGATCATCATCTTACTGGACGCCATCATCTACCTGCCGTTCTTGAAGGCATACGATAAGCTGCTCTGCGACCAGGAGGCCGAGCGCGCCGCCGAGCTGGGTCTCGAGTCCAATGGTGCCGCTGCCATCGCCGCCGACGCCTCTGCGCCCGCTGTCGAGCAGGCCACCGCTTCCGTCGAGACGACCGCCGCTGCCGCCGAAAGCAAGCCTGTCGCCGATCAGCCCGAGCCTGCCGCCGACGCATCCGCTAAGAAGGATGTCGACGGCCTGAAGGTCCTCGTCCTGTGCGCCGGTGCCGGCACCTCTGCCATGCTTGCCAACGCCATCAAGGAAGGTGCCGCGCAGACCGGAGAGAACATCGCTTCCTCCGCAGGCGCCTATGGTCAGCACACTGCCATCATGGATCAGTACGACGTTATCGTGCTTGCCCCGCAGGTTCGTAGCTACTACAACGACATGAAGGCCGACACCGATCGCCTGGGCATTAAGCTGCTCGCCCCGCGCGGTAAGGAATATATCGACCTTACTCGCGACCCCGCCGGCGCCATTAAGTGGCTCCGCGAGAACCTCGACTAGTTTCCTCCCTCTGTTGGTGCCCGGATCCCCAGTTCGGGCACCTCTCCCTATTCGTATCCCACAGAAAGGATGACTCATGACCAACCCCATGCAGTTCCCCGACGGCTTTGTCTTTGGCGGCGCCACCGCTGCTTACCAGGTTGAGGGCGAGACCCGTACGCACGGCAAGGGCAAAGTGCCCTGGGACGATTTCCTGGCAGCCCAGGGTCGCTTCTCCCCCGATCCTGCAAGCGACTTCTACAACAAATATCCGGTCGATATCGATTTGTGCCAGCGCTTTGGCATTAACGGCATTCGCGTCTCCATCGCTTGGAGCCGCATCTTCCCCAGTGGCACCGGCGAGATTAACCCCGAGGGTGTCGCTTTCTATCACGAGCTTTTCGCCACCTGCAACAAAGCTGGCGTTATCCCCTATGTCACGCTCGATCACTTCGATACGCCCGAGGCCTTTTACCAGAACGGCGGCGAGGGTTTCCTGACGCGCGCGACGATCGACGCCTTCGTCGAGTACGCCAAGTTCTGCTTTGCCGAGTTCACCGAGGTCAAGCACTGGTTCACGTTTAACGAGATTCCCGCAACCGCCGAGGGCAGCTTTATCGTCGGCAACTGGCCGCACGGCGAGAAGTACCGCCTGGACAAGGCCTTCCAGCTCATGCACAACATGATGGTGGCCCACGCCAAGGCTGTCGTCGCCTTCCATGAGGGCGGCTTTGAGGGCGAGATCGGCATTGTCCAGAACCTGGAGCCCAAGTATCCCCTCGACCCCAACAACGCCGCCGACTGCGAGGCAGCTCGCATGGCCGACGTCATCAACAACCGCTGGGTACTCGACGCCACCTTCCGCGGCCACTATGCAGCCGACACCATGGAGGCTGCGACCAAGCTGGCCCATATCGCCGGCGGCGAGCTCGACGTCCGCGACGAGGACATCGCCGCGCTGACCGCCGCGCTCCCCTACAACGATTGCCTGGGCGTCAACACCTACAAGTGCCAGTTCCTGCGTGCCGCCGAGGGCGAAAACGACATCAACCACAATGGCACCGGCGACAAGGGCTCCTCGCGCTGGTTCCTCAAGGGCGTGGGCGAGTCATGCGTGCGCGAAGGCGTACCCACCACCGATTGGGACTGGATCATCTATCCC
>CABTZA010000174.1 GCA_902489225.1 uncultured Collinsella sp. | reverse complement strand
CATAGATAAAGGTGGCAAGATCGCGGCGCGCCGTGATCTTGGGGTCCTTTTGGCGCAGGCTGCCGGCGGCAGCGTTGCGCGGGTTGGCGAAGGGGTCGCGGCCCTCGGCATCGGCCTCTTCATTCAGACGCACAAAGCTGCCCTTGGGCATATAGACCTCGCCGCGTACCTCAATGGTGCGCTCGCGGTCGGCGCCCATGTGGGCGAGCGCCGGCTCGGACAGGTGCATGGGCACATCCTTGATAGTACGGACGTTGAGCGACACGTCCTCGCCCGTGGTGCCATCGCCACGTGTGGCTGCGCGTACGAAGGTGCCGTTTTGGTAAGTAAGGGCCACGCCCAGACCGTCGATCTTAAGCTCGCAGGTATAGGTGACGCTACCGGCACCGAGGGCATCCTCAGTGCGCTGGAGCCACGCGTCGAGTTCGTCCAGGTCCATGGCATCGTCCATGGAATACATGCGCGCCATATGCGTGACCGGCGTAAACTGCTCGCTCACGTAGCCGCCCACGCGCTGGGTATAGCTATCGGGCGTCACCAGGTCGGGGTAGGTGGCCTCGATTTCCTGCAGTTCAACGAGCATTTTGTCGAAGGCGGCGTCCGTGATCTCGGGCGCATCGAGCATGTAGTAGCGATAGGCGTGGTAGTCGAGCTCGTGGCGCAGTTCGGCCGCGCGCGCTGCCGCCTGGGCACGGGCATCGGTCGGTGCGGTGGCTTCCGCGGTCGCGGGCGTTTCGGTATCGATGTCCACGCCGTCACCAAACAGGCTCGATTGCTCCATAGCGGCACTCCTTCGCTCGATTTCAAACGGATACAAGAGTACCACCGGTCGCAACGGGGTCGAATAGCGGTCTCAAACCGCACCGAATCGGCAGCCGCCAGACTGGGGTGGACAGTTAGTTCAGATACGTATAAATCCTAGAGCTGGATTAGGCACGAACACCCCTGTTTCAACTAATTTGGGCTCCCTGAGACCATGTAAACGTCCCGCTCGCCCTCCCAAACACCCATTCAAACCCCATCCCAATCAAAAATTGCTCAAAACGCATCCCAGGCTGCCCCAGATTTATACGTATCTGAACTAACTGTCCAGACCATTACGAACCAGGCCTCTTGCCAGCCACAAGTGATCCGTTTTCCTCCGTCCCCAACGGATCAATCAGAACCACCCTTAAAAAGGGTGGTTTGCTCTTAGGGTATAACCCACGGGCCCCGGGCTCGCGTCTAAAGGCGCGGGCCCGGACTTCGTCCAGGCCCAGTGCATCTTGACCCGTGGCGCGCCGGTCGAACCGGCGGGATCACCTCCTCTTGAAGGGGTCCTCGTACTCCTTCACGCTCAGCTTGTCCAGCGCGATGTCGTGGGACTCCTGCTCCCTGATGTACTTGGCGATCGTCGCCTCGTTCAGGCCGACGGTGGACACGTAGTAGCCCTCCGCCCAGAACTTCCTGTTGCCGAACTTGTACTTGAGGTTGGCGTGCCTGTCGAATATCATCAGCGAGCTCTTCCCCTTCAGGTAGCCCATGACGCTCGCGACGCTGTACTTCGGCGGGATCGCCAGCAGCACGTGCACGTGGTCGGGCATCAGGTGCCCCTCGATTATCTCGATCCCCTTGTACTCGCACAGCTTCCTGAGGATCTCCCCTATGTCGCTCCTGATTTGGTTGTAGATCACTTTGCGCCTATACTTCGGCGTGAACACGATGTGGTACTTGCACATCCACTTCGTGTGGGAAAGGCTGTAGGCCTTCTGGGCCATGGCGACCACCCCTTCGACTCGAATTCTTGACGGCCTGAACAATCGTCAATATCGGTCGGAGGGGTGGCTTTGTAAAGCCGTTTGTCTCCACCCGCGTAGCGGGTGGTTTAAAGCTGGCCGCTGCGCGGCCAGCGGACTAAAGTCTTGAATAAGAAAAGAGGGGCTGTCCCGCGCTGGCGGGACAGCCCCTCTGGCTTCGGCATGTGCGAAATGGCTCGTTAGTAACCCTGGCCGTAGCCCTGACCCTGGCCCTGCTGGCCCAGCAGCTCCTCCAGGTACTGGCGCAGCTGCTCGTCGGTAATACCGCCGTTGCCGGTGTCGGTCGAACTGTCGTCCTGCTGCTGGTTCTGCAGCTCCTCATCGGAGCCCAGCTCGACGGTGACCTTCTTCTCTTCCTTGCCGCGCATGAGCGTGATCTCGACCTTCTCGCCCACCTCGTGGCTGCGCAGCGCGATAATCAGGCCATCGGCGCTCGTAATCTCGTCGTCGCCCAACTTGGTGATGACGTCGCCCTCCTGAATGCCGGCCTTGGCGGCAGGACCGTCCTCAACGACGCTCGCCACATACGCGCCGCTATCGGTGCTCAGCTTGTTGGTGCGGGCGTTGAGCGCGTTGACGCTCGAAAGCGTAGCGCCCATGTACGGATGCACCGGCGTCTTGCCGCCGATGATCTGGTCGGCAATGTTCTTGGCGTAGTTAACGGGAATAGCAAAGCCCACGCCCGAGCTGGAGCCCGAGTAGCTCTCGATGAGCGAGTTGATGCCCACCAGCTCACCGTTGTCGTTGACGAGCGCGCCGCCGGAGTTGCCCGGGTTGATGGCGGCATCGGTCTGAATCATGTTGGCATAGATGGTGTTACCGCTGGTAGAGCTCATGGCCGTGGAGCGGTAGAGCGCCGAGACGATACCGGTGGAGACAGACTGCTCGTTGCCGAACGGCGACCCGATCGCCATGACCCACTCGCCCACGTTGAGCTTGGAGGAATCACCGATCTCGATCGGCGTGAGCTTGGAGGCGTCGGCGTCCTTGAGCTTGATGACGGCCAGGTCGCTCGAGGCGTCGTTGCCCACGAACTCGGCCTCGTAGGTGGTGCCGTCGTCCATGGTAACCACGTACTGGTCATAGCCATCGACCACGTGGTTGTTGGTGAGGATGTGGCCCTCGGTATCGAGCACCACGCCCGAACCGACGCTGCCCGAGCTGTCCGACTCGTCGGCAGACTGCGAAAGCGAGCCATTCTGGCTACCGCTCGAAGTGGCGGTAATGGAAACGACGGAGGGCAGGGCCTTGGCAGAAACGGCCTCGGCCAACGTGGTGTCCTCGGAATCAATCGTAATCTTTTGCGTCGATGAGCCCGAAGCGCCCGCCGTCACGGCGTTCTTGCCGCCGCCAATGTTGAGCGTGCCGCTCATGATAAGCGCGATGACCAGCAGGGCACCGCAGGCGCAGCCGGCGAGCGCCGTAATAAAGATCGGCAGCTTTTTGGTCTTGGTCTTGACCACCGTGTGCTTGTTCACGACCTGTTGGCCGCCCAGCGGCTTGCCGGTCTGCGTGTCGAAGGCCTGCACGTAGGGAATGTTGCCATCGGCAGGCGTCGACTCCACCTGCACGCGCGGCTGCTGCTGAGTCTCGCCGGCGTGGTCCGCATCCTGGGGGCGCTGGGAATCGTTCTCGCTCATAGCTGCGATCCTTTCGTCAAATAACCAAAGGCCCGCCAAACATGTGGCGGGCCATCATTGTTCACGTTGAGTTGTACCCCAATATGCGGGCACAAGTGTATGAGAACGCAATCTTTTAGGAAGGCTTAAGTTCTGCTGCAGATTCGAGAGGAACCCGCACCCGCGTCAAAACCACCACAAAGGTGCCTGTCCCCTTTGTGGTGGAAAGCTAGTCCTTAAACAGATAGCCCACGCCGCGGACGGTGGTGAT
>CABTZA010000173.1 GCA_902489225.1 uncultured Collinsella sp. | reverse complement strand
TGGTATAGCCCTTTCTTTTAAAAAAAGCCGCCGACACAATGTCAGCGGCTTATCAAATCCAAGGGTGGAGACGAAGGGAGTCGAACCCTCGGCCTCTGCCATGCGACGGCAGCGCTCTCCCAACTGAGCTACGTCCCCAGGACAAGTTGATATTTTACCTACGGCTCGCCAACTGTCAACGCCCAATAACCAGTCTTTTTGAGGCGCGGCTATTTTGACAACTTTTCGAGCAGGCGATCCTCTCGATGATTTTCATCCCCGTCCCAGAAAAATCATCGACGAACGCACTACTTTGCGCTGGTAAGAACACCGGTGGTGTCGAAGGCCGGGGTGAAGCTCTCGTCTACCGCGCCGCCCTCTTGCCAAAACATCGTCGTAAAGCCCAGGTCGTCGGCATGGTCGAGCACCTGCTCGTACTCCTCGCGCGTCACGGCACGCGCCAGGTCGCCGCCCTGCTCGCGCATAAGCGCATTGGGCGTGTACTGGTTCATGACCGAGATCGGCACATCGCCCACCGTCTGCCACACCAGGTCTAACACGCGACACGAATCGTCTGCATGTCCCGGCAGTACCAGATGGCGCACAATCATGCCGCGCTTCATGAGCCCGCCCTCATCCA
The DNA here is from genome assembly GCA_902489225.1 of uncultured Collinsella sp. Lineage (GTDB taxonomy): Bacteria > Actinomycetota > Coriobacteriia > Coriobacteriales > Coriobacteriaceae > Collinsella. Next base: position 3,098 of record CABTZA010000173.1, on the reverse strand, counting down.
TCAGCTCTCCCCCGCGGCGATCGATCTCGCGCGCCATCTGGGACAGACCCGACACGGCCACGCGCGGGTAGTCCTTAATATGAGAAAGCGACTGCGCAAGCCCGGCATCGGCATATTTAAAGTCGGTAAGCCACACATCGACCAGATCGCCCAGCGCCGCCACGGCACTCGCGCGCTCGTAACCACTCGTGTTGTAGACGATCGGGATGACCAGCCCGCGCGCCCGTGCCGCGGCAATCGCAGCCGGCAGCAGGTGCGCGTAGTGCGTCGCCGTCACCAAATTGATGTTGTTGGCACCCTGATCCTGCAGTTCCAGCATAATCTCGACCAGACGCTCGGGCGAAATCTCAAGGCCAAAATTGCCGGTCGAGATCTCGTGGTTCTGGCAGTAGATACATTTAAGCGAGCAGCCGCTAAAGAAGATCGTGCCCGAACCGGCCTCGCCCGAGATAGGCGGCTCCTCCCACATATGAAGCGCCGCGCGGGCGACCTTAAGCGTGTTGTCGGCGCCACACACGCCACGCGCGCCCTCGTCGCGCGCCGCACCGCAACGGCGCGGACACAAATGGCAGGCGGGCGAAAAAAGTTCGGTCAACGGCGTCGGCATAAAAACATGCTCCAAAACAATGATTCAGCAGCTCAAACGTAAAGGGACCAACCGCACAGACGGCTCGAGCCCAAGGCGCCGTAATCGTCCGACACGATTTTTATAATGTCAAGACTGGAATCGACAAAGTGCCGCTTTATGATGTAGGTATTCCGCCCCCCGCGGAGCAACTGGGTGAACCGTCGCGTTTATTTAGGGAGCCCACACAGTCGTACCTAGTACAGGTATCCTTCGTTGTTAAGGACGCTGGAACAGTCGATGAGGGCACCCACCTGTTTTAGGTGGGTTCATTTTCGTAACGTGGGGGGTGGTTTTCATTTGCCGAAAACCACCATTACAGCCCATATGGATCCCCGCCGGTATCCCGACAAGCCATCGACAACATCCCAATATCTGGTAAGCGCGTGATTATCGCTGCATGCAATTCCATGCACCCCCCGTGGTCGAGTATCATAGTTCGGCTATGCCCTTTGCGCATGGCGTTCTTCTGACCTTTTCCTTCGACGCTTGGCGGTTTTTAGATTCATGGCTTCATCCCCGAGCTACATACCGTACCTATGCGTGGCAGCGGCGGCCTTTATCACGACCTTCCTCATGGTGCCCCTGGTCAAGCGCTTGGCAATTAAGCTCGACGCCGTCGACTATCCTTCCAAGCGCCGCATCAACACCAAGCCCATCCCGCGTTTGGGCGGAACGGCGGTGTTTTTGGGCCTGGTCGTTGCCTGCATTGTGCAAATCCTAGGCACCTGGCACCTAGGCTGGCCGCCCGTCCTGGTGCCGCACCCGCGCCTTCACATTAGCTATCCCATGCTGGCGCTCTCCTTTACCGTCATCTTTGCGACCGGCGCTATCGACGACGTCATCCAGCTCAAGCCCAAGCAAAAGCTGGCCGGACAGGTCCTCGCTGCGCTCATCGCCTGCGTGGGTGGCCTGCGCATCGGCGTCATCGTCAACCCGTTTGCCCCCGGCGAGATCATGCTCGGATGGCTCGCCTACCCCATCACCGTGATCTATCTGGTGGCATTCACCAACATCATTAACCTCATCGACGGCCTCGACGGCTTGGCCACGGGCATCTGCGGCATCGCGTCGTTCACCATGTTTTCGATGGCCGTTCTCTCGGGCCGCATCGACGCCGCCGCGCTCTCCATTGCGCTCTTTGGCGCTTGCCTGGCCTTTTTGCGCTACAACTTCAACCCCGCAAGCATCTTCTTGGGCGACTCGGGGTCGTTGCTTCTGGGCTTTGCACTGGGCTCCATCTCGCTGCTCAACGTGAGCCGCACCGCCGCGCTCACCTCGCTTATCATCCCGCTCATCGTTGCCGGCGTGCCCATCATCGACACGTTTAGCGCCATCGTGCGCCGCAAGCGCGCCCACATTAGCATCGGGCAGGCCGACAAGGGCCACATCCACCACCGCCTGATCCAAGAGGGCTACAACCAAAAGCAGGCAGTGCTCCTCATCTACGCCTGGTGCATCATGCTTTCGGCCGGCGCCGCCGCGATTAACCAGGTCGAGGTGCCCATGCGCGTGCTCATCTTTACCGTACTCGCCATTGGCTCGGCGGCCTTTGCCAAGCACCTGCACCTGTTTGAGCCCGTGCTGCGCCACCATTACAACAAGCGCACGCACGAGGACGAGCTCGTCACCCCCGACGATCCCGCCTTTAAGCAGGAGGAGCAGGCGGCAGAAGAACGCAGGGAGGAGCGCCACCACAGGCGCTAGGGTAAGCTGCCGAGGATGCGCCCAGGCGCCGCCGGCCAAACGCGCAGCCACGCCGCGCCCATCGCACATGCCGCCGCTCTCCCGCCCCTCGCGTACTTACGCCCCGACCCTCCAATAAACGCGTTATCATCTTGACCCATGAACATACGTTAGGAGCAATCATGCCAAACGAGAACAGCTACGAAGTCGCGCTGCAGAAGAGCAATGCCATTCGCGAGGGCCTGGCCAAGACGCCCGAGAAGTTCACCATGCTCACCGGCGATCGCCCGACCGGCCGCCTGCACCTGGGTCACTACTTTGGCACCCTTAAGGGCCGCGTGGAGCTGCAGAACATGGGCGCCAAGACCAACGTGCTCATCGCTGACTACCAGGTCATCACTGACCGCGACACCACCGAGCACATCCAGGACAACGTGTACAACATGGTCATGGACTACCTCGCCTGCGGTATCGACCCCGACAAGACCATGATCTACGCGCACTCCGCCGTGCCCGCCGCCAACCAGCTCATGCTGCCGTTCCTGTCGCTGGTGTCCGAGGCCGAGCTGGCGCGCAACCCCACGGTAAAGGCCGAGATGGAGGCATCGGGCCACGAGCTCACCGGCCTTCTGCTCACCTACCCGGTGCATCAGGCCTGCGACATCCTGTTCTGCAAGGGCAACGTGGTGCCCGTCGGTCGTGACCAGCTGCCGCACATCGAGCTCACCCGCACCATCGCCCGCCGCTTTAACAACCGCTACGGCAAGGTGTTCCCCGAGGTCGACGC
>CABTZA010000172.1 GCA_902489225.1 uncultured Collinsella sp. | reverse complement strand
CCTGCTCGGACAGTCCTGCTCGCACGGAGAGCACATTAAGTGCTCTCCGGCTCGTGCGGAACTCGCGACGGAGCAAAGTCCTCCGTCCGCCTCCTATGGTTACTTGCTTGTGGGGTACTCGACTTCACGCTGCTTGGCACAAGTGATCTATCTGAAATATCTACCTGTAGGTAAACCCTTGTAGAAAGGTTGACTGTTATGACTAAGGAACTCGATTTCGAGGCAATTAAAAACGCTGCTGAGTCTCATCGTGCTGATATGACTCGCTTCCTGCGCGCTATGATCTCCCATCCCTCTGAGTCCTGCGAGGAGGGCGAGGTTGTCGCTTGCATCAAGGCCGAGATGGAGAGCCTTGGCTATGACGAGGTCAAGGTCGACGGTCTGGGCAACGTCATGGGCTTTATGGGCGAGGGCGACAAGATTATCGCCATCGACTCTCACATCGACACCGTCGGCATCGGCAACATCGATAACTGGGATGCCGATCCCTATGAGGGTTACGAGACCGACGAGATCATCTACGGCCGCGGTGGCTCCGACCAGGAGGGTGGCATGGCTTCCGCTACCTACGCTGCCAAGATGATGAAGGACATGGGCCTCATCCCCGAGGGCTACAAGATTATGGTCGTCGGTACCGTCCAGGAAGAGGACTGCGACGGCATGTGCTGGCAGTACATCTACAACAAGGACGGCATTAAGCCCGAGTTCGTCATTTCCACCGAGCCCACCGACGGTGGCATCTATCGCGGTCACCGCGGCCGCATGGAGATCCGCGTCGACGTTCACGGCACCTCCTGCCACGGCTCCGCTCCCGACCGCGGTGACAACGCCATCTACAAGATGGCCGACATCATCGCCGACGTCCGCGCCCTCAACAACAACGGCTGCGACGAGTCGACCGACATCAAGGGCCTCGTCAAGATGCTCGACCCCAAGTACAACCCCGAGCACTTCGAGGACGCCCGCTTCCTGGGCCGCGGCACCTGCACCGTCAGCCAGATCTTCTACACCAGCCCCAGCCGCTGCGCTGTCGCTGACTCCTGCGCCATCTCCATCGACCGTCGCATGACCGCCGGTGAGACCTGGGAGTCCTGCCTGGACGAGATCCGTAACCTGCCGGCCGCCAAGAAGTACGGCGACGACGTGAAGGTCTCCATGTACATGTACGACCGTCCGTCCTGGACCGGCGAGGTCTACGAGACCGAGGCTTACTTCCCCACGTGGATCAACAAGGAGACCGCTCCGCACGTCAAGGCCCTCGTCGACGCCCACAAGGCCATGTTCGGTGACGAGCGCATCGGCTGCGAGCCCAGCATGGACAAGCGCACCGGTCGCCCGCTGTGCGACAAGTGGACCTTCTCCACGAACTGCGTTTCCATCCAGGGCCGCTACGGCATCCCCTGCGTGGGCTTTGGCCCGGGTGCCGAGTCTCAGGCTCACGCTCCCAACGAGGTCACCTACAAGGACGACCTGGTCACCGCTGCCGCCATGTACGTGGCTGCCCTGAACCTCTACGATCCCAGCCAGGCCGATGGCGACGCCACCGTGTTCCGCGCCGGTCTGACCAACAACAAGATCGATTAGTCCCATTCCTCGATTTTGTTGAGCCGGGGGGCCGCTCGTGTCCCCGGCACCTCCTGTTGACTTGGGGCCCGCGGTCGTTATCTCCCATGCTTCCTCAACGGTGGCGGGTCCTCGTCATGGTGCTCTGCATGTTCTGCCACACGCGCATGCCGGAGCACATCTACTCATTGCGATCGTTTCATCTTTAGAAAGGACATTTCCATGGACGCTAAGTTTACCGAGCTCGTCGAGCAGCTGAACGGTCTCGACTTTAAGGGTATGTACGGTAGCGACTTCCTGCACACTTGGGACAAGACCACCGACGAGCTCAAGGCGCTCTACATCGTCGCCGACGCCCTGCGCGAGCTGCGTGAGAACAACGTTTCGTCCAAGATCTTCGACTCGGGCCTGGCCGTCTCCCTGTTCCGCGACAACTCCACCCGTACGCGTTTCTCTTTCTCTAAGGCCGCCAACCTGCTCGGCCTTGAGCTGCAGGACCTGGACGAGAAGAAGTCCCAGATCGCCCACGGCGAGACCGTCCGCGAGACCGCTACCATGATCTCCTTCATGGCCGACGTCATCGGCATCCGCGACGACATGTACATCGGCAAGGGCGACGCCTACATGGCCGAGGTCTCCGAGTCTGTCCAGCAGGCTTACGAGGACGGCGTTCTGGATCACCGTCCCACGCTCATCTCCCTGCAGTCCGACTCCGATCACCCCACGCAGTCCTCTGCCGACATGCTCTACCTCATCAACGAGTTTGGCGGCCTCGAGAACCTCAAGGGCAAGAAGGTTGCCGTCACTTGGGCCTATTCGCCCTCTTACGGCAAGCCGCTGTCCTGCCCGCAGTCGCTGATCAGCCTGCTGCCCCGCTTTGGCATGGACGTCACCCTGGCCCACCCCGAGGGCTACGACCTCATGCCCGAGGTCGTCGAGCGGGCCAAGGGCTATGCCGCCGAGTCCGGTACCACCTTTAAGCAGGTCAACACCATGGCCGAGGCCTTCGAGGGTGCCGACATCGTGATCCCCAAGAGCTGGGCTCCGTTTGCCGCCATGGAGAAGCGTACCAACCTGTACGCCGAGGGCGACGACGCCGGCATCGCAGCGCTCGAGAAGGAGCTGCTCGCCCAGAACGCCACCCATCAGGACTGGTGCTCCACGACCGAGCTCATGGAGAAGACTGCCAACGGCCAGGACGCCATCTTTATGCACCCGCTGCCCGCCGACATCTCCGGTGTCTCCTGCGAGCACGGCGAGGTTAACGCCGACGTCTTCGACATGCACCGCGTGGGCATGTACAAGGAGGCCAGCTACAAGCCGTACGCCATCGCTGCCATGATGTTCCTGCAGAAGGTTGCCGATCCCGCCGCTACCCTCAGGGCCCTCGACGAGCGCAACACCGCCCGTTGGTTCCAGGCCTAAAGCCGGGCTGAGGTAAGCCATGTAAAGGGGGCACTCTGCCAACCGGCGGGGTGCCCCTTTTTTGCATCGCGGGCGTGCGGGATAAGCGCTTTCGATGTGGATGCCCGCGGCGCGAGTTATGGGTACGATGGTTTCAGGGGAGGTATCACCATGAAACTTGGATGCGTGATTATGGCCTCGGGCGAGGGCAAGCGGTTTGGCTCTAACAAGATGCTCGCCGATATCTATGGCGAGCCGCTGATTGCCCGGACCATCGATTCGGTTCCCCGGGGCTTTGACGTCGTGGTTTCGACGCGTTGGCCCGAGGTCGCTCAGATTTGCGAGGACAAGCATTGCCCGTGTGTGCTGCACGATGGCGAGCTGCGCAGCGAAAGCGTCCGTGCGGGCCTTTCATGGGGAGTCGAACGCAACTGGAAAGGTTGCCTCTTTTTGCCGGGCGACCAGCCGCTCGTGAGTTCGGATTCTTTTGATGCCATGGTTCGCGCATTTGACGAGCGTGGCCGCAAACATCCGGTGCGTCTTGCGTGCAACGGTGAGCCTTCGAGTCCGGTGCTCTTTCCGGCGGAACTGTTCGATGCACTTATGTGTCTTGAGGGCAAGGACGGCGGGGGCTCGATTCTCAAAGGTCGCGTCGATGTTACGCTGGTCGAAGCGCGTGCCTACGAGCTGTGGGATGTCGATACCGCAGAGGGACAGCGACGCATAACGGAGCATATCGCGGCCTGCTCGTATTTTGATCGCGTG
>CABTZA010000171.1 GCA_902489225.1 uncultured Collinsella sp. | reverse complement strand
GCGTTGTGACGGGTCTCGGCATATTCCTCGCCAGGGTTGCCAAGCCCGGCAACCATGCGAATCTTAAGCGGCTGTGCAGCTGCCATGTTTGTCCTCCGTTACATAAATAGTTCAATCAACGACAAAGGCTACCACGCCCGCCGAAGGCGAGGAAAGGTTGCAGCAAAGTCATTTCAGAAAACAGCTGCCCCGAGACAGCAGGAAACCCCGGGCACGCCGGGAGGGGTTATCAAAGCGAACATCCCGCAGCCGCAAAGCGGCGAGGACGTTCGCGTGATAACCCCGCAGGCGTGCCCGGGGTTTCCGGAGGGATGCGAGGGTCGAGCGACTACAGCGCGAAGTCGCCGCCGACGAGCGTGGAGACGGGCTCCTCGTGGTAAACGGCGGAGATGGCCTGAGCGAACTCCTCGGCGACCGAGATGGTCTTGATCTTGCCACCGACCTCGACGGGAATGGCGTCGGTGACGAGGCACTCGACGATGGGGGCGTCGTTCAGACGCTCGATGGCCGGACCGGAGAAGATGCCGTGGGTGGCGCAGACGTAGATATCGCCAGCGCCCATAGCCTTGAGCTCCTTGACGTTGGCGCACAGGGTGCCAGCGGTGTCGATCATGTCGTCATTGATGATGCAGGTCTTGCCCTTGATGTCACCGATGATGCCCATGACCTCGGCGGCGTTGTGGCGCGGACGGCCCTTGTGGGCGATGGCCAGGTCGCAGCCGAGCATGTCGGACAGCTTTTTGGCGGCCTTGGCACGACCCACGTCGGGGGAGACGACAACCAGGTTGTCGGTGTCGAAGTGCATGTCGTTGTAGTACTGGCCAAACAGCGGCAGCGCGGACAGGTGGTTAACCGGGATATCAAAGAAGCCCTGGATCTGACCCTGGTGCAGGTCGAGGGTAATGATGCGGTTGACGCCGGCGCGCTCGAGTAGGTTGGCGACGAGGCGGGCGGTGATGGGCTCACGCGGGCCGGCCTTGCGGTCCTGGCGGGCATAGCCGTAGTGGGTGATGACGGCGGTGATGGAGCGGGCGGATGCGCGCTTGGCAGCGTCGGTGGCGATGAGCAGCTCCATGAGCATGTCGTTGACGTTGCCGCCGGCCACGGACTGAATCAGGAAGACGTCGGCGCCGCGGACGGTCTCGTCGTAGCGGGCGTAAATCTCACCGTTGGCGAACTGCTTTAGCGTAAGGCCCGAAAGCTCGACCCCAAGGTACTCAGCGATCTTCTGAGCGAGGGGACGGTTGGAGGAACCGGAATACACGCGGATGGACTTGCGCATATTCTCCGACTTCTCGGGATCATTAATCGGCATTACCCTTCTCCTTTATATCGAATGCCATATAGATGCCTTGTTGCATTGTAACCGCGCGGCGGGGTTAATCGGGTCTTGATAACGTCTTTACCGTCAACGGACACGAACCGACCACTCATCCGGTTGCGCAGGTCACGATAGAAAAAGGAGCCGCCCCCATGGGAACAGCTCCTTAGATGCTTGGTAAAACGTTATACCTCGTCGTCCTCGTGCAGACGGCGGCGATAATCGGCGGCCCAGCCCTCAATATTTATCTGGCGGGCACGACCCAGGCCAAGTGCGTCTGCCGGGACCGGCTCGGTGATGACGGAGCCGGCGGCCACGAGCGCGCCGTCGCCAATCTGGGCGGGCGCGACCATCATGGTGTCGGAGCCGATGAAGGCATCCTTGCCGATGACGGTCTTGTGCTTGTGCACGCCGTCGTAGTTGCAGGTGATGGAGCCCGCGCCCACGTTGACGCCGGAGCCCATGGTGGTGTCGCCGATGTAGGACAGGTGCGGCACCTTGGAGCCCTCGCCGATCGTAGACTTCTTGATCTCCACGTGCGTGCCGGCCTTGGAGCCGTCGAGCATGTGGGTGCCCGGGCGCAGGTAGGCGCGCGGGCCGCAGTCGACGCCGTTCTCGATGACGGCCTCGATGGCGATGGTCTCATCGATGATGCAGCCGCTGCCGACGGTGGTGTCGGTGAGACGGCTGTTGGGGCCGAGCTGGCACTCCTCGCCCACGGTGACGTGGCCGATCAGGTGCGTCTGCGGCCACACGACGGTGTCGCGGCCGATGGTGGCGTCGGGTCCGATCCAGGCCTGCGTGGGGTCGATGAAGGTAACGCCCTCGGCCATCCAGTGCTCGTTGATGCGGTCGCGCGCGATGGCGGTGAGCTGCGCGAGCTGGATGCGGCTGTTGACGCCCAGGCCGTCGCGGTAGTCATCGCAGTGGAAGATGGAGACTGCCTGGCCGTGGCCCTTGAGGATCTCGAGCATGTCGGGCAGATAGTACTCGGACTGCGCGTTGTCGTTGCCGATCTCGTCAATGTGCGCGGCGAGCTGCGCGCCGTCAAAGGCGTAGCAGCCGGCGTTGCACTCGAGCAGCGTGGCGGCCTGCTCGGGTGTGCAGTCCTTCTGCTCGATGATGCGTTCGATCTGGCCGTCGGCACCCAGCTTGATGCGGCCGTAGCCGAAGGGGTCGGGCGGGGTCATGGTCATGACGGTGCAGGCGAGCTCGCCGGTGGCGACGGTCTGCGCGAACTTGGCGACGGTGTCGGCGGTGATGAGCGGCAGGTCGCCGTTGAGCACGACGACGGGGCCTTGCGTGATGCCGCAGGCCTCGAGCGCGATCTTCACGGCGTGACCGGTGCCCAGGCGCTCGGTCTGCTCAACGCACTCGACTTTGGTGGCGCTGTTGGCGTAGGCGCCGTCGATCAGGGCGCGCATCTCGTCGGCGTGGCTGCCGATGACGACCACGACGCGGCTGCAGCCGGCCTTGATGGTAGCGTCGACAATCCACTGGACCATGGGCTTGCCCAGGATCTTGTGCGAAACCTTACAGTGGTTCGACTTCATGCGGGTGCCCTCGCCGGCAGCGAGGATAATTGCGGTTGCGTCCATGTGATCTCCTGTTACGTTATAGAGACGTGCGTTTGGAAACGATACACGGCGCAATATGATACCGCAGGCATATGTTGAGCGCGTAACGATTGGATTGCGGCGGTTGAGGCTTGCGCCGCCGGCGTGGCGTTTGCACTGCGTGCGTGCGGCGTTGGCGGTGCTGCGGAGCTGTTGTTTGAGCGAGGGGACGGGGGTGCCCGTGGACAACATACGAGAGGAGTTTGGCGGCGAGCCCGTCGCGGCATTCTCGATGTCGCATCCGGCTGTGCCGGCACTCTATATAGTGCTGACGCTGGGGCTCACTATGTTCTCGATGCAGCCGGTACTGATTGCGCTGTCACTTGCGGGCGGGCTGGCGTATGGATTTGCGACGCGTGGGGCTGCCCGCACGCTGGGCGCGCTCCGCTGGCAGCTGCCGGTGATTTTGATCGTCGCGGTGCTCAATCCGCTGTTTAGCGCCTCGGGCTCGACGGAGCTGTTCCGTATTGGCATGCGCGCGGTGTATCTGGAGAGCATGGTATACGGCCTGTGCATGGGCGGGCTGTTTGTGGCGAGCGTGCTGTGGTTTGAGGCGGCGGCGTCGATGCTCGAATACGACAAGGTGCTTGCGCTTTTGGGTAACGCCGCGCCGGTGATCGCGCTCATGATCTCGATGTGCATGCGGCTTATCCCGCAGTTTTTGCGCCGCGGCCGCACGGTGCTGGCGGTGCAAGATGCGATTGATGTACCGGGCCGCGCGCCCACCGATCCCGTGCGATCGCGCCTGCGGGCGTCGAGCGTGTTGATGGGCTGGGGCATGGAAGATTCGCTGGAG
>CABTZA010000170.1 GCA_902489225.1 uncultured Collinsella sp. | reverse complement strand
CGTCACCAACGACGTGCTGTACAAGGAGGGCCTGGACCTTCTCGTCGTGCCCTCCGCCGAGCTCTCCCGCGGCCGCGGCGGCCCGCGCTGCATGAGCATGCCCTTCTGGCGCGAGGACCTCTAAGTCTTTCCGTTTCCGGTGCGGTCCCCCTACAACCGCACCGGTTTCGCCCGTCAAACGGGCAACACTAATACTTACGTAATTCATTTTTTCGAAAGGAAACGAACCATGGGTGTTAACCTCTCCGGCCGTAGCTTCCTCAAGCTCCTCGACCTCTCCACCGAGGAGATCGAGTACTTGCTCAAGCTTTCCAAGAACTTCAAGGACATGAAGCGCGCTGGCGTTCCGCACCGCTATCTCGAGGGCAAGAACATCGTTCTGCTCTTCCAGAAGACCTCCACTCGTACCCGCTGCGCCTTCGAGGTCGGCGGCATGGATCTGGGCATGGGCGTCACCTACCTCGATCCCGGTTCGTCGCAGATGGGCAAGAAGGAGTCCATCGAGGACACCGCCCGCGTTCTCGGCCGCATGTATGACGGCATCGAATTCCGTGGCTTTGCCCAGGACGACGTCGAGGAGCTCGCTGCCAAGTCCGGCGTGCCCGTGTGGAACGGCCTGACCACCGAGTGGCACCCCACCCAGATGCTCGCCGACATCCTGACCGTTCAGGAGAACTTCAACTACGACATCAAGGGCAAGACCCTCGTCTTCATGGGCGACTGCAAGAACAACGTTGCTCGCTCCCTCATGGTCGTCTGCTCCAAGCTCGGCATGAACTTCGTGGCCTGCGGCCCCGAGGAGTGCATGCCCGCTGACGACGTCATCGAGGCCTGCAAGCCCATCGCCGAGGCTAACGGCTGCACCATCAAGCTGACCACTGACGTCAAGGACGGCGTCACCGGTGCCGACGTTATCTACACCGACGTGTGGGTCTCCATGGGCGAGCCCGACGAGGTCTGGGCCGAGCGCATCGCTCAGCTCACCCCGTATCGTGTCACCTCCGAGGTCATGGCTATGGCCAACCCGGGTGCCATCTTCCTGCACTGCCTGCCCAGCTTCCACGACACCAACACCACCATTGGCGCCGAGAAGTGCGAGCAGTTCGGCATCACCGAGCAGGAGGTCACCGACGAGGTCTTCGAGAGCCCCGCTTCCAAGGTCTTCGACGAGGCCGAGAACCGCATGCACACCATCAAGGCTGTCATGTACGCCACGCTCAAGTAAGAGCATCTAGCATCTCGCTCGGGGTGTATTGCTGCACACCCCGAGCGGTTTTATCTGGTAATAATCTCGCATCAAGCGGCAGGCACGGCACGGAAGAGCCGCTTCTGGCGAGATCAGTAAATGATTTATGAAGGGGGGATGAGAACTATGACTGAGACCGCTAAGAAAAAGCGCGGTATGCCTTCATCGTTCACCATTCTTCTTGCTCTGCTGGCAATTGTCGCAGTGATTACCGTTATCGTCTCCGGCACGTCCGGCGGCGCGGTTACTGCCGCCCGTCTGAGCGATTTCTGCACCGCCCCGATTAAGGGCTTCGCTGACGCTCTGCCCGTCTGCCTCTTCGTTATGATCCTGGGCGGCTTCCTCGGTATGATGACCGAGACCGGCGCCCTGGACAACGGCATCGCCGTTCTGGTGCAGAAGCTTAAGGGCAACGAGATTATGCTCATTCCCGTGCTGATGCTCATCTTCTCCCTCGGTGGTACCACCTATGGTATGTGCGAGGAGACCGTTCCCTTCTACGCCCTGCTCGCCGCTACCATGATGGCTGCTGGCTTCGACCCCATGGTCGGTGCCGCTACCGTCCTGCTCGGCGCTGGCTGCGGCTGCCTGGGCTCCACGGTTAACCCGTTCGCCGTCGGCGCTGCCGTCGACGCTCTGACCGGCGTTGGCATTGAGGTCAACCAGTCCATCATCATCGGCCTCGGTGCCGTCCTGTGGATTGTCACTACCGCTATGTCCATCTTCTTCGTGATGAACTATGCCAAGAAGGTCAAGGCTGACAAGGGTTCCACCATCCTGTCGATGCAGGAGCTCAAGGACGCCGAAGAGGCTCACGGCAAGGCTGCTTCCGAGGTCCACAAGGAGGTCAAGCTCACCGGTCGTCAGAAGGGTGTTCTGATCGCCTTCGCCTTCACCTTCGTCGTCATGATCGTCGGCTTCATTCCGCTGGCCGACCTCAACGAGGGCGTCGCCAACTTCTTCGACGCTGGCGCTGTCTACGACGCCGACGGTAACGCCGTCGTCCAGGGCTGGTCTGCCCTGATCACCGGCCTGCCCATTGGCCAGTGGTACTTCGACGAGGCTTCCACCTGGTTCTTCCTCATGGCCGTCCTGATCGGTATCATCGGTGGCCTGTCCGAGAAGCAGATCGTTAACACCTTCATCACCGGCGCTGCCGACATGATGTCCGTTGTTCTCGTCATCGCCCTCGCCCGTGGTATCTCCGTCCTCATGGCTAACACCGGCCTCGATGTCTTCGTCCTCGACGCTGCCGCCAATGCCCTGGCTGGCCTGTCCGGCGTGATCTTCGCTCCCATGAGCTTCCTGGTCTACTTCGGCCTGTCCTTCCTGATCCCCTCGACCTCCGGTATGGCCACCGTCTCCATGCCCATCATGGGACCGCTGGCTGTTAAGCTCGGCTTCTCGCCTGAGGTCATGGTCATGATCTTCTCCGCCGCCATCGGTGTCGTGAACCTATTCACCCCGACCTCCGGCGCCATCATGGGCGGTCTCGCCCTGGCCAAGATCGAGTGGACGACCTGGCTCAAGTTTGCCCTTAAGCTCATCGTCGCGCTCTCCGTCGTCTGCGCCATCATCCTGACCGTCGCCTGCGTGTTGATCTAAGTACCCAACGGGTACCCCACGGAAACCTTGACGATCCTGTAGAGGATCACCTGGTCATCGTCTGTCCGGCGGGGTAAACCCACCGGTAGACTCCTACCTTTAGCCCCCTTCCGTTCCGTGCGCGGGAGGGGGCGCTCTTGTGTTCCGGCGTTTTACCAAACGCCGGAACCACTCGACGCTGCAAGCCCGCCAGAGCGGCAATCTGACGTTCAATCGTCGGGCATGGCCAAAAGGCCTATGCCCTCCTCTTTCACGTCACCTTGCTCGCTCTGGCGGGCTTTCGCTGACTTTTGCTCCACCTGCGGCGCTGCCATTGTTGGTGTTATGGGGCGGTGCAATGGGGTCAGGTTAGTTTGCACCAAATATGTCCGACAAGAGGTTTGACGGATGTTTGGTTGGTGCCTGTTGATGGTCTGGGTATCGGGGAGGGCGGGCTCCGTTATAATCGCCTAGATCATTAAATGGAAACGGGACGGGAGCCATATATGCGCCAGGGTTTCGACAACGCGAAGTATATCGAGCTGCAGGCCGTTCATATTAAGGAGCGCATCTCGCAGTTTGGCGGCAAGCTGTATTTGGAGTTTGGCGGCAAGCTGTTTGACGACTATCACGCGAGCCGCGTGCTGCCGGGTTTTGAGCCGGACAGCAAGTTTCGCATGCTCAAGAGCATTGCCGACGACGTCGAGGTCATCATCGCCATTAACGCGAACCACATCGAGAAGAACAAGGCTCGCGGTGACCTGGGTATTACCTATGACGAGGACGTCTTGCGCCTGGTCGACCTGTTCCGCGGCAACGGTTTTGCTGTCGCGGCCGTGGTTATCACCCAGTACGCCGGCCAGCCCGCCGCCGATGTGTTCCGCAATCGCCTGAACGCGCTCGG
>CABTZA010000169.1 GCA_902489225.1 uncultured Collinsella sp. | reverse complement strand
GAGCCGTACGCTTGAACTGAGAAGGGGGAGGCCTCGCGGCCTCCCCCTTTTTGCGTTTACCGGGCGTAAATGACTCATTTACACCAGACGATCTTATCGTTTTTGGTATTGAGCTTTTATTTAAAGAAAATAAATCGAATAACAAGGGCAACTGCTATGACCGCAATGATCAAAAGCAGGATTGTCAGTCGATGCTGCTTGCGTCGTTTACTTGTCGAAACGAAGATTGATTTTCCCTGTTTTGGCGTTTCGAGATAGCGAGCCGAATGCGTCAAGGTTTGCTTTGGTCGAGGACCTCTTTGTCGATGAGTGGCGGATGCTTTCATCGGCTCATCACTAGCTGCGCTGTTTTTAGATAATGGTGCGTCTTTCAGATATACAGGGTCTCCCGAGGCGACGCCCATATGCTTACGTCCCGTTTGGGCATCCTCGAGCGTTTGATATCGATTTCTCGTCACATATTCGGGCTCTGCATCATTAATGGGCTCTTGCGAGATGTGGGGGCGACGGAACCGTGGCGGCTGCGTGGAAATATCTTCCCCCTGCGTCGGCATAAACATATTGTTCTGGTTTTGGTCGTCCATGATGCCCTTTAGCTCGTTACCAACAACGTGTACGCGCTCATTGTAAGCCCCTTGTTATTTGTAGCTGTGGACATACTCGTTATTTAAGCTCTGGTTCAAAGAACCTTAACCTTCCAAAAACCTGAGTCTTACTCACTTAGATATGCTTATAGTACTGGACTCAAAAAACTTTATAGTCGGTGTATATATGAGCACCGGGTGGGCATATATAAGAACGTCAAAAGAAGTCCCAGTCACCTAGAAGATGACTCGGCAGTCCTATAAAGGAGTGGTAAACATGGCAAGCATGGTTCCTTATCGTTCGGTTTTTGGCGTTCGTCCCTCTGCTAGCTCGCTGTTCGATCTGTTTGATGATATGAGTGACCTGGCGAACAGCTCTATTGCCTCCAAGGCGTTTCCCGTTGACGTTGAGGATAAGGGCGATGGCTATGAGGTCAAGGCTTATCTGACCGGCGTCGCCAAGGACGATATCGATGTCGAGCTTAATGAGGGCCGTCTGTCCATTAGCGTGAATGTCGAGGAAGACGAGGAGAACGAGGGCAAGAACTTCCTGCAGAAGGAGTTCAGCTCGTACAGCGCGACGCGTGGCGTGTATCTGAAGGACGCTTCGAGCGAGGGTCTCTCTGCTAAGTATGCTGACGGCATCCTGACCGTTACGGTTCCCAAGATCGTCGAGAAGAAGAACGTTACGAAGATCTCCATCGACTAACGTTTCCGATGGTCAGAGCTTTTGAGCCAAGATAAAGGGGCTGGGATTTGATTCCCGGCCCCTTTTGTTTTATTGAGCGGTCTATACAATGGTTGTCGGTTGATACTGACTTGCAGGGCGTATCGAGAGTTTTCGCGATCCTTGGAGAAGGGTGGCGGAGCTACCGACCTCGTCATCCAGGGTTGCGGCTAGAGCTTTGGCATAGCTTTTGACGGTAAGGCTCGGACGATTGTTATCTTGGCTGATATGCATGGCAATGAGCTGTTCGGTGCGATCGGTAACAAGTTCGCGCGCGGCTTCGGCGGCTTGGTCGTTGGAGAGGTGTCCCCTTGCAGACAGGATGCGCTCCTGAAGAAAGCGGGGATATTCTCCCTCGCGCAGCATAGTCACATCGTGGTTGCTTTCGAGCGCGAGGACTCGACAATCTTTGAGGGTGTTCATGGCTTGGCTCGATAGCTCTCCGGTGTCGGTGGCAATGCCGATGGAATCATCGAGGGCATCGAATCGATAGCCGACTGGATTGATGACATCGTGTGATGTTGAGTAGGTTTGCACGTGGATGCCGGTAATGGATAGGGTGTCACCGGGATCGAATTCCTCGACAGGCAGATGCGAAAGATTTTCTTTGCTCGAAAGTGTGCCCCTGCTGGCAAAGAGGGGGCCGTGCCAGTGCTTGCACCAGACATCGAGACCCTTGATGTGATCGCTATGCTCATGAGTAATGAGAAGAGCCGAGACGTTGTCTGCCGAGAGCCCCAGTTCTGCCATGCGCTTTAATGTCTCGCGGCGAGAAAGACCGTCGTCAATCATGATGAGCCCCCGGGGGCCTTCGATGAGCGCGCAGTTGCCTTTTGAGCCGCTGCCAAGGATATGAAGGTGCAGACGAGACATAAGATTCCAAAGGATACAATGGGTGCGAACGAATAGAGGAGGAAGCAAATGCCAACGGTATCTCAGCATTATGGACACCATGCTGCATCGTGGGCTGATGATAAAGCTCTGGCAACGCGGCAGACGGCTGCCCCCGTGGTGCTCATGGTATCAGGTGGTGCGGACTCGACGGCACTGCTTCTTATGGCGTGCACATCAAAGTTGGATATTCAGGATGGGCGTGGTGTAGCTCCCATCGCGCGCGAGCGACTGCACGTGCTGCATGTAAACCATCATCTGCGCGGCAAGGCGTCCGATGGCGACGAGGCCTTTGTGCGTGAGCTCTGCGCGCAATATGGTTTACCGCTGTGTGTGGAGCACGCTTATTTTGATGGGGAGTCGGGCAATATTGAGGCCGCGGCCCGCGAGGTGCGCTATGCCGCGGCGCGGAGGTATGTTCGCGAACTCTGCGCCCAGACGGGGGCACCGCGAACGGCGGCTCGTATCTGCACCGCGCACACGTCTTCGGATCGCGCGGAAACGTTTTTGATGAACGCGATTAAGGGTTCGGGGCCCGCTGGTCTATCGAGCATTCCTCGCCGGAGGAATATCGTGGTGCGTCCCTTGCTCGACCTAACTCATGACGAGCTTGTGGGCTATCTACAGGTACATGGTCAGCCGTGGCGTGAAGACGAGAGCAATGAGGATATCTCGTATCTGCGAAACTACGTGCGCCATCGGGTAATGCCAGTGGTGGCACAGCGTAATGCGAGCGTGTGCAAGACGATTGGCGCCGCCTGTGAGATCTTGGGTGACGAAGACGCGTTTCTATCCCAGCTGTCGGCGCAGGCGTTTCGAAGCTGCCTGCGCAAGGAGGCGGCGGGCGCGCTAGTGCTCGATGCCAGACGCCTTGCTGCGGCCGAGGTGGTAATCGCGCGGCGCATCGTGCGACTGGCGATTAAGCGCATCGATCCGGACGCTCGTCCAGAGATGCGACATGTGGAGCGAGTCCTTTCCTGCGTTGCCGAGGGCGCCGGCTCGGTCACGCTTCCGGCGGGGATTGACGCACGCATTGAGTTTGGCATGCTGGCGTTTAAGGCGCCGGCGGCTCGCGAGGGCCTGGTCGCGGACTGGGTTACCGTACCCGGTCGTTTGCCGTTGGGCGGGGGACGTATGCTGGTCACAGAACCGATGGCCGTTGAGCCGGGATGCGATATCGTGCGTCGCGCCCGTGAGCTTGCGGCTGCCGGGGAAGTGACAGCTTTGGTAGACGCGGCTGCCCTGGGTTTTGCCGACAGCGATAGTGAGCGGATCCTGGCGGGCTCGCGTGGCAAGATCCCTGTCGAGGCGCGATTGGCGCGCCTGTGGGTGGACGGTCCCGCACCGGGAGACGTGATGTGCCCGTTAGGGATGAGTGGCCGAAGCAAGAAAGTATCCGACTTGCTAGGCGAGGCTCGCATTCCCGTTTCCGAGCGCGCCGGCGTGCCCATGGTGAGGACGGCGCCGGGAGGTGCCGTGGTGTGGGTCGCCGGAGTTCGCGCGGACGAGCGTTTTAAGTGCACGGCCGCAACGCGCGTGGCATATCTGCTCCGCGTGGTCGATGCGGAATAGCGTCCCGCGCCTGCTATTCTGTGCGACGTTGACGGTATTCCCGCGCTGATGG
>CABTZA010000168.1 GCA_902489225.1 uncultured Collinsella sp. | reverse complement strand
GTCATAGTCACGTTGCCTCGTTTCCCCCAAAACTAAAGCCACTAATGCAATTTATTAGATGAATATCTTAGTACTAACGTGACAGATGTAAACCACCGTCTGCCGATTGGCGACGCAGGCGACATCAATGGACAAAAACGCCCGCAGCGCAAGCCCCGAAATCTATAAGCTTTGAGACAGCTAAGCTGCCCTATGTCCCGAATCGATGACAACCGTCACCACAGATACCCGCCAATCGTCACCATAGTTCGTAATCAATCGTCACCACAGATTACCGTCAATCGTCACCACGCAGCTGGTAAAATACATAATCAAGGCAAGTTGAGAAGGTGACGGTATGGATAGGTATGTAGACAGATGCATCGACAAGGCAATCAGGCATAATCTCGATATCTTCGGTGCGGTTCTCATTCAAGGCCCGAAGTGGTGCGGAAAGACCACTACGGCCAGACGTTTTGCCAAATCATCCTTGTCTCTTTCCGATCCGGCTGGAAATTTTTCCGCTCTCCAGTTGGCTCGGATCGACCCAGCGCAGGCAATAGCAGGACCGTCGCCTAGACTCATCGACGAATGGCAGGAAGAACCAAAACTATGGGATGCCATACGTTTCGAGTGTGACGCAAGACAGGGAGAATCCGGACAGTTTATTCTTACGGGCTCAGCAACGCCGCAAGATTCGAAGCAGCCAATGCATAGCGGCGTTGGGCGAATAGCTAGATTGCGAATGGATACCATGACGCTGTTTGAGCTCGGCGTTTCTTCGGGCGCGGCTTCGATTAGAGCGCTGCTTTCCGGCCACCCCGCCAAGCAGGCGGTCGGATCGATCGCTGGTGTCGCCGGCATCGCCGATTTGCTGTGTCGCGGTGGTTGGCCTCAAGCGATGGGGAAAACAACTGAAAATGCTATGCGGATTGCCGCTGCTTATGTTGATGGCGTATGCGAATCGGATGTTTCTAGAACTGACGGCGTCAAACGTGATCCGGTCAAGGTCAGGTCTCTTTTGACATCGCTTGCGCGAAATGAGTCGACGCTTGCTGGATCGAAGTCCATCGACAAAGATATCGGTACCGGCGTTTCGAAGAATTCGGTCTCCAGATACATGGATGCTCTGAGACGAATCAATATCGTCGACGATATCCCGGCTTGGCATCCGGCGCTCAGGTCGCCGGTAAAGCTGCGGCAAAGTGCGAAAAGGCACCTCGCCGACCCTTCGCTTGCCGTCGCGCTGCTCGGAGCAAATCCGGAGTCATTGGCATCCGACCCGAAGACGCTGGGGCTGCTCTTCGAATCCCTCGTCCTGCACGACCTTAAGGTCTATGCCGCCGCAAATGACTCATCGGTGTCCCACTACCACGACGCCGACGATCTCGAGGTCGACGCCGTCATACACAGGCGCGATGGAACTTGGATTGCCGTGGAAGTAAAACTCGGAAGCCCGCAGATCCCCGAGGCATCTGCAAACCTACTTCGGCTCGAGCGAAAGCTGGTCGAACGCGGCGAGAGACCCCCTGCGGCCAAGCTCATCGTCATCGGGTTCGGCATGCCGGTCCACACAACGCCCGAGGGCATCATCGTTGCCCCCGTTGACACGCTCGCGCCCTAGCGCTGCGTTACATGTCCCACGCTCTGCTTACTGGGCGAATTGGCTGCGGTAGAGCTCGGCGTAGAAGCCGCCTGCCGCGAGCAGCTCGTCGTGTGTGCCGCGCTCGATAATCTCGCCGTCGCGCATCACTAGGATGCAGTCGGCGTTTCGGATCGTCGATAGGCGGTGCGCCACGACAAAGCTCGTGCGACCGGCCATGAGCTCGTCGAATGCCGCCTGCACCTGCAGCTCGGTACGTGTATCGATGCTCGACGTTGCCTCGTCCAGCAGCAGAATCGCCGGATCGGTGAGCATGACGCGCGCGATGCACAGCAGCTGTTTTTGACCCTGGCTAAACGTGCCGCCGTCCTCGCCGATCACCGTATCGTAGCCGCCTGGCAGCTGCACGATAAACTTGTGCGCGTGCGCGCGCTTGGCGGCCTCGACAATCTGCTCGCGCGTGGCATCGGGGCAACCGTAGGCAATGTTCTGGGCCACCGTGCCCTCGAACAGCCAGGTGTCCTGCAGCACCATGCCAAAGGCGCGGCGCAGGCTCTCACGCGTGTAGTCGCGCGAGGAATGCCCGTCGACCACGATGCGCCCGGCATCGATGTCGTAAAAGCGCAGCAGCAGGTTGATGAGCGTCGTCTTACCGCAGCCCGTGGGGCCAACGAGGGCACACCGCATACCGGGCTTGGCGTCGATGCAGATGTCCTGCAGCAGCTTGCGGTCGGGCACGTAGCTAAAGTCCACATGCTCAAAGGCGACCTCACCCTGCGGGGCTGTAAGTTCAACGGCATCCGCGGCATCGGGCTCCTGCTCGCGTGCATCGAGCAGCGCAAACATGCGGCGCGCCGAGGCATAGGCCGTCTGGATCTGCGTGATGACGTTGGTGACCTCGTTGAACGGCTTGGTGTACTGGTTGGCGTAAGACAGGAAGATCTGCACACCGCCCACCGTGAGCGCCGCGGGCACGCCCGTAATCACGCCAACGCAGCCGATCACGGCCACCACGGCATAGATGATGTTGTTGATAAAGCGCGTGCCGGGGTTAGAGAGCGAACCCATAAACTGCGCGCGCTCACCCGCGGTGTAGAGCTCGGCGTTGAGGGCGTCGAAACGCTGCTGCGCGTTCGGTCCATAGGCGAAGGCGTCCACGAGCTTTTGCTCACCCACATACTCCTCGATATGGCCGCCCAGCTGGCCCTGAATGCGCTGCTGCGCTGTAAAGCTCTTGTTGGAGAGCTTGGCGATGGCGCCCGCCGCAAAGATGGAAAGAGGTGTGACAAGCACCACCACGAGCGTCATGGTCAGGTTGATGGAGAGCATAAACGCGAGCGTGCCCACGATAGTGATGACTCCAGTAAAGAGTTGCGTGAAGCCCTGCAGCAGGCCGTCGCCCACCTGGTCGACATCGTTGACCACACGGCTCATAAGGTCGCCGTGGGCATGGCTGTCGATAAAGCTGAGCGGCATGCGGCTGAGCTTGTCGCTCGCCTCCACGCGCATGTCGCGCACCGTCTCGTAGGACAGGCGGTTAACACAGTAGCCCTGCAGCCACTGGAACGCCGCAGCGCCCATCACGACAATCGCGAGCTTGGTGACAAGCGGCAGCAGCGCATCGAAGTCCACCTGTCCGGCGGCAACGATGAGATCGATGCCCTCGCCGACGAGGATGGGCGTGTAGAGCTGCAGAATCACCGAAATAGCGGCGCTCACAAACGATGCTACAAACGAAATGTGGTGCGGACGGACGTAGCCCATCAGGCGGCGAGTCACCGCACCCACGGGGTAGCGCTCGGGGTCGCCGGGCTGGCGCGGGCCGTCACCCAGATCGTTGAGGTTATCGCTACCGGACACATTGGCCGTCATCGTGGCGACCGAACCGGAAGAAGTATACGGATTCATTTAGCAGCCCTCCTTTGCGCGGGTGGATGCAGGGGCGGAGTCCGAAGCGGGCGTCGCACTCCCCTGCTGGCCCTCGAGCTCCTCACGGCGGAGCTGCGACTGGCAAATCTCGCGGTAGAGCTGGCAGCTTGCGTACAGCTCGTCGTGCGTACCCAGGCCCGCAACCGAACCGTGATCGAGCACACAGATCATGTCGGCATCGTGCACGGTCGAGACGCGCTGGCTCACGATTACCGTCGTCAGCGGCAGCCCGCCCTCGGCGGCGCCGCGTACGCTGCGCTCGCGAATGGCATGGCGAAGCGCCGCGTCGGTCTTAAAGTCGAGCGCCGAGGCGGAGTCGTCCATGAT
>CABTZA010000167.1 GCA_902489225.1 uncultured Collinsella sp. | reverse complement strand
TTTTCAAGCAGAAGGCGGCATACGAGACGCCGGTGACGCGTGAACGCTTTTTGCAGTGGGTGACGCCCGAAGGCAAGATCGCCGGCTTTTTGCGCCTGTCGCTGCCCGTTCGCGCTTTTGTTGCCGCACATGCGGACGAGTTGCCGACGACGCCGGACGAGGCAATGATTCGCGAGGTGCACGTGTATGGCATGGCGGCACGTGTGGGCGATCAGGGTCAGGCGGCTCAGCATCATGGGCTGGGGCGGTCGCTGGTGGAGCGTGCGTGCCATATTGCTCGGGACGCGGGCTATACGCACATCAACGTGATCAGCGCGATCGGTACGCGCGAGTACTATCGCCATTTGGGTTTTTACGACCATGGACTCTATCTGCAAAAGGAGCTCTAGATGAACAAGCCAAGTGTTTCTGCTGGCGTCGTTGCCGGCGTTGCCCTGGGAGCTGCGGCGCTTGGTGCGGCTGCCGTCGCTGTTCGCGCTGCCTGTCTGCAGGTTGCGAGGACCCGCAATGGGTTGGCGCGTGTGAAGCGCGTGCACGATGAGGGCGGCGATGAGATTCGCGTGTTGGTACAAGGCGGCGTCTACCAAAGTGCGAGCTACGTCGGCGAGCGTTGGGCGGAGCCCGTCTTTGCGTACTATCGTGCGTTTGACGACGTGTTTGAGGCCGAGGATGCGATGCGCGATGCTTATGGCCACGGCATCGACCGTATGCTTATGCTGGGCGGCGGTGGGTTTGCCTATCCCAAGTTCGCTCTGATGTCGCACGCGGGCTTGCGCATGGACGTCATCGAGTATGACGGAGAGATTACGCGCCTGGCGCGCCGCTGGTTCTACCTGGATGAGCTGGAGCACGCGGTGGGCGATCGCCTGCGGGTGATAACCGCCGAGGCTCGCTCGTATCTGGGCGTGACGAGCGTGGGGCATCGTCGCTACGACGTGATCGTGAGCGATTGCTTTGGCGGTGCCGAGCCCGTGCGCGAGCTGGCGACCGTTGAGGCGCTGCGTTTGGTGCGAGGCAGCCTGAACCTCGGGGGTATCTACGTTGCCAATATCGTGAGCGCAAACGAGGGGAGCGACGTGACGTTCCTGCGCGACTGCGCTGCCACGGCAGTCGAGGTGTTCGCTCGCGCCTGGGTGGTGCCTTGTGGCGATACGGAGTTCGGCGGCGAGGAGAATTATCTACTCATCGCCAGCGACGGCGACTACGCCTTTGCCGAAGCTGTGCCCTTCGACACCGACTTCCTCGGCACCGTCCTTCACGACAAGTAAGTCTCCCCGTCCCAAAAAGACTGGTCTTAGGCGTGGTCGCGCCAGCTGCGGACACGCTGCTTCATGCCTTCGATGTCGAGCACACCTTCGGCGAAGCCTTTGCGCACGAGCTCTTCGGGAACAAACTCGTCGTACCGATCAAAGTAAGGTACCTCGCCGGGATAGACGAGCTCGATGGGGTCGAAGTCCTTTTCGGCCTCGGCTGCGAGCACCTCAAAGAACGTCTCCTTGTCGGCCTTCATCTTGAACTGCATAAAGTATGGACGCGACGGATCGAGCCCGCGAAGGCCCAGCTTTGCGGCGCATTTAATCTTAAGCAAGCGCTCGAGCGCCAAAAAGGCGTAGCTGCCCAGCCAGGGGAAGAGCACCCAGGTGTCGCCGCCCAGGTTAATAAGCGGCTTGGCCCCCGCGCCCGAAATCTCGGCCGTATGGCGAGCCTGTGCAAGACGTGCCCGTGCGTTGCCCATGAGATACGGATATGCCGCATGCTCGTTGAGCGCTTTGCGCATGCGCTCGAGTACATGCGTATTGATGTCTCCGGGGCAGTCGCCAAAGTAGGCCGGCACCCGGCCCTTGACCTGCGTGGCAAAGACAGTGTGGCGCTTCCAGTCCACTTCCTCGACAATCCAGCAGTGTCCGGCGATGGCGATGCGCTCACCGGGCGGGGGCGGATTGACGATCGTGCCCAGCTCGGCCGACTCGCTGCGAACGGTGAACTCCTCGTTTTCCTGGAACACGGCGTAGAACTTAAAGTTGTTGATGATGCGCTCGCCCGCGAGACCCACGATCAGCCCGCCGCCCTCGGTGACCTGGATGTGGTCGATCTTGATGAGGTGGCGCAGCAGTACGCGATAGTCATCGGCTGAGACGCGGTGGAAATAACTGAGCGTGAGCACGCGTTGGGCAAGTTCGGCCGGCGTGAGCTCGCCGGTGCTGGCGAGGGTCGACATAGTCTGGTGATAGAGCAGGCTGTAGGGGAGTCGATCGAGCTCGGGCGGCTCGACCCACTTTTCCTCGCGATAGAGTTGTACGAGCGCGATACCCTGCAGGAGCTTCCAGGGAATGGTTTCGGGCATCATCGTGCGCGGCTCGGGTTCTTCCTCGCGCATGACAAACCACATCTCGGGCGGAAGGTCGCGGCGTCCCGTGCGCCCCATGCGCTGCAAAAAGGAGCTGACGGTAAACGGCGCGTCAATCTGGAAGGCGCGCTCCAGGCGGCCGATATCGATACCGAGCTCCAGCGTAGAGGTGGTGACGGTTGTCTGCGTCTGCTCCTCGTCGCGCATGAGCTCCTCGGCCGTCTCGCGCAGCGATGCCGAAAGGTTGCCGTGATGGATTAGAAAGCGGTCGGGCTCGTGTCGACTTTCGCAGTAGCTGCGCAGCATGGAGCACACGGCCTCTGCCTCCTCGCGCGAGTTGGCAAAGACCAGGCACTTGCGGCCGCGCGTATGCTCAAAGATATAGCCCATACCGGGGTCGGCGTTGTCGGGCGCCGTGTCGGTGGGGTTGAGAAGCGCCTGCTCGGTCGCTCGTGGGATGTCGACTTCGCCCTCGGGGGCCGAGGAAGTGCGACGGTCTTTGGGAGCGGCCTTGCCCCGTGCCTGCTCGCGACGTTGACGGCGCTCCTCCTGTGTGAGCTGTCCGCTGTGGCGCATGTCTTGGGTGCCGGCCGGCAGCGCCGTGGGTGCCGCTGCCTCAATGCGCTCGCATGCAAGCACTTCGGCCTCTTGAGGACCCATGCTCTCGAATCCCCGCTGCTGTGCCTGGGGACCCGAGTTGTAGAAGTGCTCCATGGAGATGCGCCACACGCGGCGCGGTTCTTCAAAGCGGGGGATAACGCAGTCGCGTCCCGTTCCCTGCGAGAGAAAGGCGCCCGTGCGCTCGGGGTCGCCGATGGTGGCTGAAAGGCCAATGCGGCGGGGCTGCACGCCGGCCATGCGCGAGAGGCGTTCGATAAGACAGAGCGTTTGCCCGCCGCGGTCGCCGCGCATGAGCGAATGGACTTCGTCGATAACCACATAGCGCAGGTCGCAGAACATGCGCGGGATCGCCATGTGCTTATGGATCAGGAGCGCCTCGAGCGACTCGGGCGTAATTTGTAGGATGCCACTTGGCTTTTTGATGAGTTTGGCCTTGTGTGATTGCGAGACATCGCCATGCCAGTGCCAGACGGGGATGTCGGCTTCTTCGCACAGGTCGTTGAGGCGGACGAACTGATCATTGATGAGCGCTTTGAGGGGGCCGATGTAGAGGGCGCCCACGCTCGCGGGCGGGTTCTCCCAAAACTCAGTCAGGATGGGAAAGAAGGCCGCTTCGGTTTTGCCGGAAGCTGTGGATGCCGTCAGGAGCACATTGTCTTGTGTGTTAAAGATTGCATCTGCCGCCGCAACCTGAATGGAGCGCAGGCTCTCCCAATCGTGGGAATAGATGAAGTCTTGGATAAACGGGGCGTAGCGGTCAAAGGCGTTCACGGGGCCTCCTTTCAACAGCTAATCTCTCAACGCGGTGGGCAGTGGTTTGCTGCATGACTGCTTCAACGTTTGCCCAGATAAAACCTGCCAAAATAAACCTGTCCCTTTTTGGCAGGTTAG
>CABTZA010000166.1 GCA_902489225.1 uncultured Collinsella sp. | reverse complement strand
CCCGGCTTGGAACCCTCGCGGTTGGGGAAGTTGCGCGTGGTGTGGCGGATGGACAGGCCGTTGTTGGCGGGCGTGTCGCCGGCGCCAAAGCACGGACCGCAGAACGCCGTGCGCACGATCGCACCGGCCTCCATGAGGTCGTAGATATAGCCACGGCGCGTAAGATCGAGCGCCACGGGCTGGCTTGTGGGATAGACTGACAGCGAGAACTCGCCGCAGCCGGTGTTGGCGCCCTTGAGCACGCGGGCAGCCTGGACCACGGAGTCGTAGTTGCCGCCCGAGCAGCCGGCGATAACGCCCTGCTGCACGTGCAGCTTGCCGTCGACGATCTTGTCGAGCAGGCTAAAGTGCGTCTTACCCTCGCCGATCTTGGCGGCCTCGAGCTCCACCTCATGCAGGATGTCCTCGAGGTTCTCGTTGAGCTCGTCGATCTCAAAGCCGTTAGAAGGATGGAACGGCAACGCAATCATGGGCTTGATACTCGACAGATCGACTTCGACGCAGCCGTCGTAGTAGGCGACATCGGCGGGCTTGAGCTCGCGGTAGTCGTCGCCGCGGCCGTGCATGGTCAAAAACGCGTGCGTGTCCTCGTCGGTGGCCCAGATGCTCGACAGGCAGGTGGTCTCGGTGGTCATGACGTCAACGCCGTTGCGGTAATCGGTCGTCATGCTCGCGATGCCCGGGCCCACAAACTCCATGACCTTGTTCTTAACGTAGCCCTTGGCAAAGACCGCCTTGATGATGGCGAGCGCCACATCGTGCGGGCCGACGCCGGGGCGCGGGGCGCCCGTGAGGTAGATGGCCACAACGCCGGGATAGGCGACATCGTAGGTGTCGCACAGCAGCTGCTTTGCCAGCTCGCCGCCGCCCTCGCCAACGGCCATGGTGCCCAGAGCGCCGTAGCGGGTGTGCGAGTCGGAACCCAGAATCATCTTGCCGCAACCGGCGAAGTTCTCACGCATAAAGGAGTGGATGACCGCAATATGGGGCGGAACGAAGATGCCGCCGTACTTCTTAGCAGCGGAAAGGCCAAAGACGTGGTCGTCCTCGTTGATGGTGCCGCCCACGGCGCACAGCGAGTTATGGCAGTTGGTGAGCACGTAGGGCAGCGGGAACTGCTCCATGCCCGAGGCACGCGCCGTTTGGATGATGCCGACAAAGGTGATGTCGTGGCTCGCCATGGCGTCGAAGCGGATCTTGAGCGCCTCGGGATCTCCGGACGTATTGTGTGCCTGGAGGATCGAATACGCGATGGTGCCACGCTTGGCATCCTCGGGCGTCTGCGTAATACCGCGCTCGGCAGCCTCGGCCGCAGGCACAACCTCGCTGCCGCCGCGCAGGTAGATGCCGTCCTCGTACAGCTTGACCATACTGTCTCCCACTCTGCCCAAAAGATTTGGGCGCATAGCATACATTCGTTCAATATCGTGCCATAATATCGTGCCATAGAACGGTTGCCAGCGGGTTACGAATCTCGGCGTTCACTTTATCTCAGTAAAGCACAGGGCGATATTGGCGCAAGGAGTGTCCCAAAGTGCCGGCACAGAAGGAACGTCCCCAAGTGCCAGCCAAAAATGGGAGTGGATAACCTCCCGTTTCTAGCCCTCAAGCGGACCAAAAGTGGGAGATTATCCACTCTCATATTGTTAGGATTTGCGTCGTAGAGCCGCCGTAACTAAAGATCGGTTCCCGCGCCCAAAAGCTTGCGCATGACCTGTTCGGGGTTAACCGAGCCGTCGCGCGGGGCCAGGGCGGTGATCTTCTTCTGCATCTTGTACTCGTGCAGCTCGTCCTCGAGCTGGCGCACGCGGGCGCGGAGCTTTTCGTTCTCGCGCTCGCGCTCCTCGGCACGCTCCTTCATATCGAGAATGCGCACCACGCCGGCAAGGTTGATGCCCTCGTCGGTCAGCTGGTTGATGAGCTCCAGGCGCTCGATATCGGCACGCGAATACAGACGCGTGTTGCCGCCCGAGCGCTGGGGATTCACCAAGCCTTTGGACTCGTAGACGCGCAGAGTCTGCGGGTGCATGCCGGTCAGCTCGGCCGCCACGCTGATCATGTACAGCGGTTTGTTCCTATTGTCCTCGGCCATGCTACCTGACCCCTTTCCGTCTCGCTATCGTCCATCATAAGCCCGTGGGCGCGGGCGTGCGCCGCGACCGCCCTAGTACGTCGCCTTGTAACGGTTGACCTTCTCGCGATAGTCGCGTGTGTCGGTCTCGCGCAGCTTGGTCATGGCATCGCGCTCGTCATCGGATAGGTTCGTGGGGACCTGCACCTTGATCTCGACGAGCAGCGCGCCTGTGCGGCCACGGTGCTTAACGTCGGGCGCCCCCATTTCCTTAAAGCGGAACTTCTTGCCCGTCTGGGTGCCCGCCGGTACCTTCAGACGAACCGTCGCCCCGCCGGGCGTGGGCACGTCCACCGTGCAGCCGAGCGCCGCCTCGTAGACCGAGACCGGTACCTCCATGGTCACGTCGGCACCTTTGCGCTTAAACAGCGGGTGCTCCTCCACGTGCGTGGTCACGACCAGGTCGCCGCGCTCGCCGCCGGCAACGCCATACTCGCCGCGACGCTTGTAGCGCAGCTTGCCGCCGTCGACCGCGCCCGCAGGCACCGAGACCGTAATGGTCTGCTGCTCGCCTGTCGAGGGAATGCGGTAGGTAACCTTGTGCGTCACGCCGCGGAACGCGTCCTCGGCAGTCACATCGACGGTCAGCGACAGGTCGCCGCCCTTGCGAGCACGGCTGCGGCCCGCGCCGGCACCGGCAGCGCCCGCAGACCCGGCAAAGCCCGAGCCCCAGTCGCTGCCCCAGGCGCCGTTGCCGCTAAAGATGCTGTCGAAGATGTCGCCCCAGCCGCTGGCGCCCGCGCCGGCACCGTAGCCGCCGCCATACGCGCCGCCCGCGCCCGGCATGCCGCCAAACATGAGCATCTGGTCGTACTCTTTGCGTTTCTTCTCGTCCGAAAGCGTCTCGTAGGCCTCGCTGATCTCCTTAAACTTGGCCTCGTCGCCGCCGGCATCGGGGTGATATTTTTGCGCGAGCTTGCGAAACGCGCTCTTGATCTCTTTGTCGGAGGCGCTCTTGGATACGCCCAGGATGTCATAGAAGGTTTTGCCTGCAGCCATCGTAGCTCCTCTCCTGTTACATCCGCCGTCCCTGCGGACGGCGGCTCATGCTGTCACATGGCACTTGGCCAGAAAGGGCCCCGGGTGTTGCCCCGGGGCCCTTCTCAATTACTCCTCGGTGCTCTCGGCCGTATCGGCCGTAGCATCCTCGGGCGCCGCTTCGGGCTCCGGTGCGGGGCGCTTCTCGCCACCGTAGGTCACCGTCACCATCGCGGAACGCAGGATGCGATCCGCCATGCGGTAGCCCTTCTGGTACACATCGTTGACGGTCTCGTCATACTGCGATGCGTCCTCGACGCGACCCACGGCCTGATGCTCGAGCGGATCGAACGCCTCGCCCTTGGGATCGATGGGCTCAACGCCCTCGTGCGCAAACACATCAAGCAGCTTGGCATGAACCGCATCGACGCCGTCGACGAACTGCTTAAAGTCGTCGGAAAGCTCTTGGCTGCGGGCATGGTCGATCGCGCGCTCGATATCGTCGATCACCGGCAACAGCGCGGTGACAAGCTTCTCGGTCGCGCGCTCGCGCTCGGCGATACGCTCGTTTGCGGTGCGGCGACGAAAGTTCTCCCAGTCGGCCTGCAGACGGGCGGTGCGCTCGGTGGCGTCCTTTGCCTTGTCCTCGGCGGCCTTCTGAGCCTCTGCCGCAGCATCAAGCTCGTTGCGCACGTCGGTAAGCTCCTTCTGAGCCTGCTCGAACTTAAGCTTAAAGTCGTTGTCGGCGGCT
>CABTZA010000165.1 GCA_902489225.1 uncultured Collinsella sp. | reverse complement strand
GGGCCAGGGGGCGGGGGAAGAGCGACAGGGAGGTCATGAGGGGCCTCAAGCGCTACGTGGCCAGGGAGGCGTACCGGGCGCTGATGCGCCCGCACGAGGTCAGGAGGCCCGAGGACGCCTCGGGGCTCGTGGCGGCCAGGCGCGCGGCGAGGGTCAGCCAGGTGAGGGCGGCGTCCATATTGGGAACCAGCGAGAAGTACATCTCGATGCTGGAGAGGGGCCAAAGGGAGCTCAAGCCCATAAGGAGGGCCTACGAGGCCTGGGTCGAGGCGGGGCTCCCGCTCGATTGGGACAGGCAGGCCTTCGAGGCCGAGCGAAAAATGGATTCTAAAAAAGACCTTGCCAAATAGGAGCCTCTTTGCATGTCCGAGGACGTTCCGGAGAGAAACCCCGTCACGCCCCCGGATTCCCGGTGGGAGTTCTAGACCTTGTCGGCCTTAGTACATACCGCCGCCCTGCTGACCAGCGGTGGCAGCAGCGATAGCGTCCTCAAGCTGAGTGTTCTTGGGCACATCGGAGACGGTAGCCTCGGTGATGAGAATCAGGCTGGCGACAGAAGCAGCGTTCTGCAGGGTGACGCGGCTGACCTTGACGGGGTCGAGGACGCCCATCTCGATCATGTCGCCCCACTCGCCGTTGGCAGAGTTGAGACCCTGACCAGCGGGCAGCTCGGCAACCTTGTCGACCACGACAGCGCCCTCAAAGCCAGCGTTCTTGGCGATGGTGGCGACCGGAGCGGTCAGAGCCTTCTTGACGATGTCGACGCCGATCTTCTCCTCGGGGTCGTCGATCTCGACAGCGTCGAGCGCAGGAGCAGCGTCCATGAAGGCGACGCCACCGCCGGCGACGATGCCCTCCTCGACAGCAGCGCGGGTAGCCTGCAGGGCATCCTCGACGCGGTGCTTGATCTCCTTGAGCTCGGACTCGGTAGCAGCGCCGACCTTGATGACGGCAACGCCACCGGAGAGCTTGGCCAGGCGCTCCTGGAGCTTCTCACGGTCGAAGTCAGAGGTGGTGTTCTCCATCTCACCCTTGATCTGAGCGATGCGGGCGTCGATGGCCTCCTTGGAGCCAGCACCGCCGACGACGACGGTGTTGTCCTTGGAGATGGTGACGGACTTAGCGGTACCGAGCATATCGGCGGTAATGTCAGCGACCTTCACGCCCAGCTCGTCCAGAGCGGCCTGGCCACCGGTGAGGACGGCGATGTCCTCGAGGATGCGCTTGCGGCGATCGCCGTAGCCCGGAGCCTTGACGGCGCAGACGTTGAGAGCGCCACGGATCTTGTTGAGGACCAGGGTCGGCAGAGCCTCGCCGTCGATGTCCTCAGCGATGATGAGCAGGCCACGGCCGGCGCGCTGGACAGCCTCGAGAACAGGCATGATGTCCTGGACGCTGGAGATCTTCTGGTCGGTGATGAGGATGTACGGATCCTTCATCACGGCCTCCATGCGGTCGTTGTCCGTGACGAAGTAAGCGGAGACATAGCCCTTGTCGAACTGCATGCCCTCGACAGTGTCGATGGTAATGTCGAACGTCTGGGAATCCTCGACGGTGATGACGCCGTCCTTACCCACGACCTCCATGGCCTCGGCGATCTTCTCGCCAACCTCGGGGTCACCAGCGGAGATGGTGCCGACGGAAGCGATCTGCTCCTTGGTCTCGACCGGCTTGGCCTGCTTCTTCATCTCGGCGACGGCGGCGTTGACGGCCTTGTCGATGCCGCGACGGATGGCCAGCGGGTTAGCGCCAGCGGCGACGTTGCGCAGACCGTCGTTGACGATAGCCTGAGCGAGCAGGGTTGCGGTGGTGGTGCCGTCACCCACGGTGTCGTTGGTCTTGGTGGCGACCTCCTTCACCAGCTGAGCGCCCATGTTCTCGATGTTGTCCTCGAGCTCGATCTCCTTAGCGACGGAAACGCCGTCGTTGGTGATGGTCGGGGCACCGAACGTGCGCTGCAGAGCGACGTAACGGCCCTTGGGGCCCATGGTGACGGTAACGGCATCGGCCAGAGTGTTGACGCCCTTTGCGAGCTTGGCGCGGGCATCGGTGTTGAACGTAATGTTCTTTGCCATGGTAGGTAATCCTCCAAAAGAAATGTGACTCGCGTCGCCGCTTCCGAGTCCTATGCGGCAGGCGCGTTCAAAGACGAATCAGAGATTCTGACGAGGCTAGGCCTCGACGACGGCGTAGATGTCGTCGGCGCGCATCAGCAGATACTTCTCGCCGTCGACCTTGACCTCGTTGCCACCAAACTTACCGTAGATGACAACGTCGCCGACCTGAACGTCCATGGGAATGCGCTCGCCCTTGTCGTTGACCTTACCGGCGCCAACGGCAACGATGGTGCCGCGCTGCGGCTTCTCCTGAGCGTTGCTAGCGATGTACAGACCAGAAGCGGTCTTCTGCTCGGCCTCGTCGGGCTTGACCAGGACGCGATCTGCAAGCGGCTTCAAAGACGACATGCTTGTTTCCTCCTTTTTGGGCCGCGCGGTTGAGCCGTGCGGGTTTCCCTACTTCGTTTGCGTACGCGTTGAATGGTACCCACGAATGGCGGGTTATACAACACAGAGTCAAAAAATCTTATTTTTTGGCACTTAGATTTTCTGAATGCCGGGGGATAACTTGGCAGTGGCTCCCGTGCGGCGCCGGAGGGGCGGGGCATAAGGTTTCCTGCTCGGGCAGTCCTGCACGCACGAAGGCCACATTAAGTGGCCTTCGGCTCGTGCGGAACTCGCGATAAACCTTATGCCCCGCCCCTCCGGCGCCGCACGGGAGCTGAGCCAACGTTATCGGGCCCGGCATTCAGAAAAGTCAGTGCAGCAAAATGGCGATGCGGATAGCGACATGGGCATGGTTTTCGCCGCGCGCACGGGTCCCCCAGGGAGCACCGTGCATTTTTGGGAGTATTCAGCAGACCAGGACGATTGCATACGCACCGGACATTCCTTATTGGTCCCAAGGACGCCTTCAGCGGGCGGTTTTGGTCGGTGGGCAGACCCCGTTGGGGCAAATAGGCGTACTTCGCGCCGTACCGGACCACAAAATGTCATCGAGCTTCGCGATACTACCCGACTGCAGCGGCGCCGGCGGGGCTTGCGTTGCTGAATACTCCGTTTTTTGCACGGCCCAGGCGGGGGTACATCAGGACCAGAAAGAACATCCCAGCCTATTTATGCAATCTGTAATGGAAAGTATGCAAAACACCAAGAGACCACATTGCCGATGTCCAAATTAAGCGCGTGGGGGCAGCGGTGCCCCACCCCACGCTCAAATCAAGCAGAGCAGGGACGCTCATAGTGGGTCCCCACCGATATACAAACGCGGCTCGAGCGCCATCCCAAAATAGGCTGCCCGAGCCGCGTTTAACGGTACGGCATGATTATTAGCGCTCGTAAATCAAGTTGCCTGCCAGGTAGGTGGCCTGAACCTTGGTGGCCTGCAGCTCTTGGGGGTCGATGGTGAGCGGGTTTTGGTCCAGGACTACCAGGTCGGCGTATTTGCCGGGCTCTAGGCTGCCGAGGTTTTGCTCGTCACCTGCTGCGTAAGCGCTGCCCAGGGTGTAGTTGCGCAGAGCTGTAGCCGCGTCGACGCGCTCGCTGGGGAGCCAGCCGCCCTCGGGCCAGTGGCTGCGGGGGTCTTGGCGCGTGATGGCCGTGTAGAGCACGTTCATGCTGGTAACGGCCGTGATGGGGCTATCGGTGCCGAAAGCTTGGCGGATGCCGCGTTGCTTATAGGTCGCAAACGGCCACATGATGCGGCTGCGCTCCAGGCCCAGGTCGCGCTCCGGGCCACCCGGGTCGAGCGTGATGTGGCAAGGCTGGCTCGAGGCAATGACGTTGAGCTTGCGCAGACGATCGATGTCCTCGGGCAGCAGATTC
>CABTZA010000164.1 GCA_902489225.1 uncultured Collinsella sp. | reverse complement strand
TCGCGCTCGGGGTCAACCGCGGGCGGATTGGGACCCACATGCAGGTCGCCGGCCTCGTAGATGTCGGCCGTCTTGTCCATGAGCTTCTCAATCTCGTAGAACTCATCGACATCCTGCTCGGTCACAAACGTGATGGCCCAGCCTAGCTCGCCGGCGCGGCCCGTACGGCCAATACGGTGGATGTAGTCGGTCGGCTCGGCCGGCACGTCAAAGTTTACGACGTAGCGCACGTCGCTAATGTCGATGCCGCGGGCGAGCACGTCGGTTGCCACCAACACGTCGACGGTACCGTCGCGGAAGGCCGAAAGGGCACGCTCGCGCTGGGCCTGACTGCGGTTGCCGTGAATCGCGGCGGCCTTGATGCCCTTGCGCTCCAGACGACGGCAGCAGCTGTCGGCGCGGTGCTTGGTGCGCATAAAGACGATGGTGCGCTCCGGGCCCTCCTTTTTGAGGAACTCGGGCAGCAGGTTGTTCTTGGCCTCGATGGACACCGGGAACACAAACTGGTCGACGGTGTCGGCGGTCGACGTGGCGGGCGCGATCTCCACGCGGGCCGGGTCGCTCACCAGGTCGGTGATCTCGCCCACGGCCTCCTCGTCGAGCGTGGCCGAGAACAGCAGCGTCTGGCGCTCGGCCGGCGTCTCGCGCACAATGCGGCGGACGGCGGGCAAAAAGCCCATGTCGAGCATGCGGTCGGCCTCGTCGAGCACCAGCACCTTGACCTCGTCCAGGTGGCAGGCGCCCTGCTCGATCAGATCGACCAGACGGCCCGGCGTGGCGACCAGAATGTCGCAGCCGTACTTGAGCGCCGCGGTCTGGGGCTTGTAGCTCACGCCGCCCACGACGGTCACGGCAACATGGCCCGTAACGTCGGCGATCTTGCTCGCGACCTCGTCGATCTGCTGCGCGAGCTCGCGCGTGGGGGTGATGACGAGCATCACGGGGCCGCGGCCGTTGCCTTCGGGTTTCTTGGAGCCGCGACGGCGGTTGCGGCCTCCGCGCTCGCGCACGGGCTTGGGCGGGGCGATGTGCTCCAGGTTGTTCATGGTCGGCAGCAAGAAGGCGGCCGTCTTGCCGGTGCCGGTCTGAGCGGCGGCAAGCAGGTCACGGCCCTCAAGCACCACGGGGATCGAGCCGGCCTGGACAGGCGTGGGCGCCGTGTAGCCTAGGTTCTCGATGGCACGAAGCATCTCGTCCGAAAGTCCCAGCTCGTCAAAGACGGGCAGGTTCTCAGTCGCGGACTCGACGGTCTCGGCGGCGCTGGCCTCGTCGGCAGCATCGAAGGCAGCCTGGGTCATGGCCTCGCGGGTCTCGTCCAGAATCTCGGCGTCCGTGACGTCGGATACAGAATTACGCATATGTTGTTGTTCCTTATCTGCACGCGTTATGGGCACGGCATGCGGCCGCGCGAGCGTGCTTGGTAGTGCGCTAATACATACAAAAACAGGTGCGCACAGAGAGGACGTTGCTCAGCACGCTGGCGATCGCTTTGGCAGCCCTATCACGCGCCGTCCAGACGCAGCAGCTCTAAGCGATGGAGCAGATTCGCCGCCGGTTAGTATACCCGCGCTTCGCATGCCCCCACGTAAATCACAGATGACGAGGCGGACGAGGCGAGTCTGGGCCAATTGTCTCAATCTGTAACAGTTACTCAGCAAAAACCGACCTAACTGTTGCAGATTGAGACATACACAAACCTCGCAAAACAGCATCTCAATCTGTAACAGTTAGAGATCATTTTCCCTGCTAGATGTTACAGATTGAGATGGTTGGTTGGGACGGTCCATCGGCCAACCATCCATCCTCATCTGTAACGAAATCTCATATATTATTTCTGTACTACACACCCCCAGGGGGTATGGGTGTATAGTATCGGCAGGTTAACAATTCCAACACCGAACCACAGAAAGGAGAAGCCATGGCTCAAGATAAGTTCGACGTGGGCGGCATGACATGCGCCGCCTGCCAGGCGCACGTGGACCGCGCCGTGAGCAAGCTCGACGGCGTCCAAAGCGTCGCGGTCAACCTGCTCGCCGGTTCCATGATGGTCGACTACGACCCCGCGCAGGTCTCCCCCGACGATATCTGCACCGCCGTCGATCGTGCCGGCTACTCGGCCTCGCCCGTCGATGCGAGCGCCGGTGCCGCCGGCTCAAACGGCAACGCGCAAGCCAGGTCCGGCGCCGCCCACATGGAGTCGCCAACCAAAAAGCTGGAGGCCGCTGCCTCTGCCATGCGAACCCGCCTCATCATCTCGATCGTATTCCTTATCCCACTGTTCTACATAGGCATGGGGCACATGCTTGGCTGGCCGCTGCCCAGCATTTTCACCGACCATACCCACAGCATGACGCTCGCCCTCACCGAGCTCGTCCTACTCATCCCCATCATCTATGTCAACGACGCGTACTTTATCAATGGCTTCAAATCACTCGCGCACGGCGCGCCCACCATGGACGCCCTCATCGCCGTCGGGGCCACCGCGTCCATCGCCTGGTCGCTCTACTCCATGTTCATCATGGCCGACCAGCTAACCGCAGGTCAGGTGCACGAGGCCATGATGACAGGCATGGACAATCTGTATTTTGAGAGCGCGGGCACGATCCTGTCGCTCGTCACCGTAGGCAAATATCTCGAGACGCGCAGCAAGTCCAAAACCGGCGGCGCCATCGAAGCGCTGATCGACCTGGCGCCCAAGACCGCGACCGTCGTGGCGGAGGACGGCAGTGAGACCACCGTCGACGTCGACAGCATCCTTCCCGGCCAGGTCCTGCGCGTGCGCCCCGGCGAGTCCATCCCCGTCGATGGCGTGGTGCTCGAAGGCAGCTCGGCCGTGGACGAGAGTGCGCTCACCGGCGAGTCCATCCCCGTGGAAAAGACCGCCGGCGACACCGTCAACGCCGCCACCGTCAACCGCACCGGTTCGTTTGCCTTCCGCGCCAC
Source organism: uncultured Collinsella sp. (assembly GCA_902489225.1). Lineage (GTDB taxonomy): Bacteria > Actinomycetota > Coriobacteriia > Coriobacteriales > Coriobacteriaceae > Collinsella. The sequence goes on along the minus strand of CABTZA010000164.1, from coordinate 943 downwards.
GCGTGTGGGCGCCGAGACATCGCTCGCCAAGATTATCCAGCTCGTCGAGGACGCCAACACCACCAAGGCGCCCATCGCCCGCATGGCTGACAAAGTCGCCGGCGTGTTCGTGCCCGTGGTGTTCGCGATCTCGGCCGTGACCTTTGTGGTGTGGATGGCACTGACCGGCAGCGTGAACGAGGCACTCACCTCCGCCGTGGCCGTGCTGGTGATCAGCTGTCCGTGCGCGCTCGGCCTGGCCACACCCGTCGCCATTATGGTAGGCACCGGCAAGGGCGCCGAGATGGGCATTCTGTTCAAGAGCGCCGAGGCGCTGGAGAACCTGCGCAGCGTGGGCACCGTGGTGCTCGATAAGACAGGCACGGTCACCCGCGGCAAGCCTGCCGTGACCGATATCGTGGTAGCCACGCGCACCGACGGCTCGCCCACCATGAGCGAAAAGGCGCTGCTCAAGCTGGCCGCCGCATTGGAGCGCTCAAGCGAGCACCCGCTGGCCGAGGCGATTATGGCCGAGTGCGAGATGCGCGGAATTGTCGCGCGCATGGTCGAGGACTTTGCTGCCGTGCCCGGTCGTGGCGTTACGGCGCGCGAGGGTCAAAATGTCATCGCCGCCGGCAACGTGCGTCTGATGGACGAGTTAGGCGCGAAGGTGCCCGCCGGCCTTGCCGAACAGTTCGCCGCCGAGGGCAAAACACCGCTGTTCTTTGCCAAGAACGGCGAGCTTGCCGGCACCGTCACCGTGGCTGACGAGGTCAAGGAGACGAGCGCCGGGGCCATCGCCGCACTGCGCTCGCTTGGCGTCGACGTGCGCATGCTCACCGGCGACAACCGCGTGACGGCCGAGGCCATCGCCCGCCGCGTGGGACTCACCAGCGAGCAGGTCATCGCCGACGTCCTCCCCGCCGACAAGGAGCGCCACGTGCGCGAGCTGCAGGATGCGGGC